>NZ_JAATTW010000003.1:0-209668 GCF_013414205.1 Pseudoalteromonas sp. MIP2626 | reverse complement strand
TGTACCTCTAACTTCTTATGGCTTCCTTCAGACCCCACCGTTGGCCAGTGACGCCCTTGCCATTCAGATTATCTTCCCCTTAGTCAGGGTGATAAGGCATCTTTCAGCCTATCGGGTTTGCCAGCTTCGCTGGGCAAACAAAAAAACCGAGGTTGAATGTTCAATCTCGGTTTTTTATTACTTAAACGAGCCAGTTAATAACTTAGTTATTAACGCTACGTTGGCGTAATACTTCAAACAAACAAATACCAGTGGCTACCGATACATTTAAGCTTGAAACCGTTCCCGCCATAGGTATTTTAACTAACAAGTCGCAATGCTCGCGGGTTAAACGACGCATACCCTCGCCTTCGGCACCCATAACAATAGCCATTGGCCCTGTTAAGCTGGCATCAAATACGTGGTTATCTGTTTCGCCTGCAGTGCCTACAACCCAAACACCAGCGTCTTTAATTTCGCGCAATGTACGTGCAAGGTTAGTAACCTGAATAAGCGGTACTGTTTCGGCTGCGCCACAGGCAACTTTACGCGCTGTACCGTTAAGCTTAGCTGAGCGATCTTTAGGTACTATTACAGCATGTACGCCAGCGGCGTCGGCACTACGTAAACATGCACCTAAGTTATGCGGATCAGTAATGCCATCAAGCACTAACAAAAATGGGGTATCTTCACGCGCAATAATCGCATCAAGATCTTTTTCGTTAAACGTTGGTGCTGCTTTTACGTTGGCAATAATACCTTGATGCTGCTCGCCTTTTGATTTGTTATCAAGGGCTTTGCGTTGCATGTACTGTACTGAAATACCAAATTTAAGTGCTTCATCAATAATCGGGGTTGAGCGTTTATCGTCACGCCCTTTAAGCGCGTAAATTTCTACAAAACGCTCTGGTTCGCTTGCTAAAATCGCTTCAACAGAATGAAAACCAAAAATTAATTCATTACTCACGTATTTTCTGCTCCTGGGGTATTACGTTTGCGGGCATTTTTGCCTACTCTTTTAGGCTTTTTAACGGCCTTTTTTTTCGGTTTTTTATTTGCTGTGGCATCTACTGCTTTTTTGTCAGCTGGTTTAGTTGCCGACTTATTTGCAGGTTTACCTTTATCTTTGCTTGCTGGCCTTTTTTTACCTTTAGGTTTTTCATCGCCATGCGATTTTTTACCCGGTACTTTGCCTGCTTTTAACTGTGAGCGCACGCTCGCAGGTGCATGCTCAGATTTATCAGCGCCTTTTGGCCCACGGCGGCGTGTGTAGCGATCTTGCGCTTTATCGCCTTTAAGGGTTAAGTTTATGCGTCTGTCTTCTAAGCTAACCGATGCAACACTTACCGTTACTTTATCGCCAAGGCGATATACTTTGTGCGTTTGCTCGCCTATTAAACAATGCTTTGCGGCGTCATGGGCAAAATACTCGTTGCCTAAGTTGGCAACATGAATCAGGCCATCAATTTGCAAATCATCTAAACGAATGAATAAACCAAAATTAGTTACCGATGAAATAACACCATCAAACTCAGTGCCAACGTGATCTTGCATAAACTCACATTTTAACCAATCGGCTACTTCGCGAGTAGCATCGTCGGCGCGGCGCTCTGTGGTAGAACACTGCTCACCTAACTTATCTACTTCGTCATCTGTGTATGCATATTCGCCTGAAGTATGTTGGCCTTGTGCTTTTAGTACCGCTTTAATAGCACGATGCACTACTAAGTCGGGGTAACGACGAATTGGTGAAGTAAAGTGCGCATAAGCAGATAAAGCTAAACCAAAGTGGCCTATGTTATCTGGTTGATACACAGCTTGCTTCATTGAGCGCAGCAGCATGGTTTGAATAAGCTCTGCTTCTGGGCGATCGCCTAAACGAGCTAGCACTTGAGTAATTTCTTTGGGTGTTGGCTCGTCGCTTAGCGTACTTTCAATGCCAAGTTCGCCTAAAAACTTAGTAAAGTTACCTAGTTTTTCGCTATCTGGTTCGTCATGCACACGAAATAGCGTGCTGGCTTCGTGTTTTTCAAGTAATTTAGCCGCCGATACGTTGGCTAAAATCATACATTCTTCAATAAGTTTGTGCGCATCATTACGAATAACCGGCACTATCGATTCTATTTTACGCTGTGCGTTAAATACAAAACGAGTTTCGAGAGTTTCAAACTCAATTGCACCACGCTCTTGGCGAGCCGATTTAAGCGCTAAATACATTTGCTGTAAATCGGTTAAATGTGGCACTACATGCGCATATTCTTTACGTAGTTTTTCATCGTTTTGTAAAATGGCATTTACTTTGGTGTAAGTTAAACGTGCATGCGAATTCATTATCGCTTCGTAAAACTTATAACCCGAAAGCTTGCCCGAATCTGACACTGTCATTTCGGCAACCATACATAAGCGATCTACTTCCGGGTTAAGCGAACATAAGCCGTTAGACAATACTTTAGGCAGCATAGGAATTACTTGCTCAGGAAAATACACTGAGTTACCGCGCTCTATGGCTTCTTTGTTTAGCGGGGTGTTCATACCTACGTAATGCGACACATCGGCAATGGCAACCCATAAACGCCAACCACCTGATTTTTTAGGCTCACAATAAACGGCATCATCAAAGTCGCGTGCGTCTTCGCCATCTATGGTTACTAAAGGTAGGTCGCGTAAATCTACGCGGTTTTGCTTGTCAGCCTCGTCAACAAATTCGCCAAGGTGGGCTACTTGCTCTTCAACTTCTTCAGGCCAAACGTGCGGAATATCGTGGTTACGCAGGGCAACTTCTATTTCCATACCTGGGGCTAAATGCTCGCCAAGTACGTCAATTACTTTACCTACCGCGTTCATATTTCGGGTGGGGTTTTGCGTTATTTTAACTTGCACCATTTGGTTATGACGCGCGCCGTTTTCGCTTCCCGGTAAAATCATTATGTCTTGGGTAATACGCGGATCTTCGGCAACTACAACAGCAATACCATGCTCAACAAAGTAGCGGCCAACAATGGGCGCGCGCTCGTTAGTAAGCACCTTTATAATACGTGCATCGCATTTTGAGCCAGAGCCACGTTTAGTGCCTTTAGCAAGTACAATGTCGCCGTGTAACACCATGTTCATTTGGTGTTTAGCAATAAACCAATCTTTATTCTCGCCTTCAACTTCTAAAAAGCCAAAACCGTCTCTGTGGCCTACTACTTTGCCTTTAGTTAAACCGGCTTCGTCAATTAGGGCGTAACATTTATGCTTATTAAAATACAGCTGGCCGTCACGTTCCATAGCACGAAGGCGGCGTTTAAATGCGATTTGCCGTTCTTCATCGTTTACCGCTAATTCTTCACATAACTGTGCATAGTTAGCAGGTTTTGAACGCTCTTGAAGGTGAGTAAGTATAAACTCACGGCTAGGGACTGGGTTTTCGTACTTTTCTTGTTCTCGACTGAGATTTGGATCTTGGTTTGACATTCACTATCTTGTTAGTTTGGTTATGTAGGTATTTTAACCCATATAGCTAAAATGAGACAGGTAAAAGCTATTAAACTTTTAAGAAAGCACTTTTACCTTACTTTTTGTGTTTAAAAACTTAGCCTAACCGGGCTTAACCCGCCCTTAATTTTGTGGCGGGTTTATTCTACTTATAAGTTAAAATTAGTTACTAAAATTAGTAGCTCAAACAAACTCATCAAAGCCTATTTAACACTAAGTTAGTATTATTTTTGCTGTAAATTTTTCCATAGCAATTTACTGATATTATCAATAAAAATTGGATCTTCTGTTTCCATGGTTAACACTATTTGTTTATTCATTTGGGTTTTATTTTGAGCGTAAATCCAACGGTTTTTATTAAACTGTTGTGCAAAGCCCAGCGCACCTGCTTGTAATTGAGCTTCATCAGCAAAAATAGCTTCTACTACTTTGTTATCTAATAACTCTTGTGCCCCTACTCGCATACCCGACATAGCTAAACGATTAAAAAAGGTTTGTGGAATGGCTTTATTAATAATAGGAAACATTGAAGGTAAAAATGGCACCATCACATCTACTTCAGGAAAACAAAAAAATCCCTTATCTGATTTCATAAGCCTAAAGTCACAAGCGCAGGCCAATACCGCACCATTGCCAAACGTATGGCCGTTTAACGCGGCAATAATGGGCATAGGAAACGTAACAATACGTTTTAATAACGCGGTTACCTCACTCATAAAGCCCGCAATTTTTTCTGGGGTATTACTCGTATTAGCCATCCACTCTAGGTCAATTCCCAACGACCAATTTTTTTCACTATTGGATGTAAGCACCACCGACTTAATATTTTTATCGGCTTCTATTTGATCTAGATGCTGATTAAGCTCAGCCAAAAAACCTGGATTATGGCGGTTTTCGGTGGTGTTCATGGTTAAAACGGCCGTGCTTTCTTCGGTTTTTATTGCTATAAAACGTGTCATTTATTCCCTCATTTTTCATTATTTTAATTATTAATGCTGTTTCAGCTGCACGTTTTTGTTATTAATACACTCAAGCTTGGTTTAGTGTTTTACGCACAACTTTACAAATAAACGTTTAATACCTGTATTTATCAACTTTAAACGCAGTAACCTACTAACGAGTGTAAGCTAAACGAATATTAAAAGTAAATTCGATTTTAGTTACATTACCTTAAATACAACTAACTTTGCTTACATTTGTCACGAAAATTCAAAAATTCATCTTAACTATTGTCTGCAATATTTAGATGAGCCAACATAAGGAAATAACATGCAGTCGCAACAGCAAAGTTTAATTTACCTACACATTGCCGTATTACTATTTGGTGGCACCGCGCTATTTGCAAAGTTAATTGGTTTAAATGCACTCGACATTACCGTGTATCGTGCAGCTATAGCCGGCATCGCTATTTTTATTTTGCTCAGTATGCAAAAAAAGCCGATTAAGCTAAACCAAGGTAAAGATTACTTAATTGCCCTATTACTCGGTGTGGCAGTAGGCATACATTGGGTTACTTATTTTGCGGGAATGCAACTTGCTGGGATCACCATTGGTATGTTGGCTTTTTTTAGCTACCCGGTAATAACCGTGTTTTTAGAACCGTTTTTTCATAAAAGTAAGCCCAAAGCAAAAGACATTATTAGTGCGGCGGTAGTGTTAATCGGCATTTATTTATTAATACCTAATGCAAATTTAGGGAATGATGTAACACTTGGGGTGATCACTGGGGTTATTTCGGCGTTCTTTTTTGCCATTCGTAATATCATTCATAAGCGCTATTTTAATCAATACGGTGGCCCGCAAACCATGTTTTATCAAACCTTGGTTGCCAGCCTAATGCTTTGCGCGTTTATTGAAGTGCCTATTTATGCGACCACTAATCACGATTTGGTGCTTATTTTAGTTGCGGGAGTTATATTTACCGCAGCTCCACACTCATTATTTGCTGCCAGTTTAAAGCATTTATCGGCGGCAACCGCGGGGCTAATTGCTTGCCTTCAGCCACTTTACGGCACATTATTAGCTATTATTATTTTGCATGAGCGCCCCTCTATCGCCACTTTTATTGGTGGTGCATTAATTGTTAGCGCTGCTTGTTTTGAAACTTGGTCTATTGCACGGAAATCACGCCAATGAAAGTATTTGCCCATCGCGGTGCCAGTGGGCACTTTCCAGAGAACACCCAAAGCGCCATTATGGCGGCCTTACAAATAGGCGTTGACGGCATTGAAGTAGATGTACAAAGCGCACTTGATGATTACATGATCATTCACGACACTTGGCTTGATAGAACCACTAACGGCGTAGGTAAAGTGTGTAACTTTACTGCTGCTCACATTATGCAACTCAATGCTGGTAATGGCGAAAAAGTACCAACTTTACAGCAACTTTTTGATTGGAATAATAATCAAACACTCTTAAATTTAGAGCTAAAACATACTTTTAATCTTGAACAGTTTGCTACTCAAGTTGAAAAAAACATTACAGAAAAACGCATATCAGCAGATAACATTTTAGTGTCGTCGTTCGATCATCATCAACTAGCCTGGTTAAAAAAACGCTTACCTTGGCTAAAAATGGGTGCACTAACGTCATCTATACCAATTAATTATGCAAAGTTTGCTGAAGACTTAAGCGCGTACAGTGTTCATGTAGATAAAAACTTTATAAATAAAGCCTTTGTAGATGATGCAAAACAACGTGGTTTAATAATTTATGCGTACACTGTAGACAAACAACAAGATATAAAGCTGATGCTAGATTTAGGTGTGGATGGTATTTTTACAAATTATCCGGCACAAACTAAAGCTTACTTAGGTGATTAATAATAACCAAATGGTCTGTACATAATGAGTAGCTATATGCGAATTTATAATTTTTTAGAAAAAACACTTTTTTTTACCTTAACGCGCAAAATTGTGGGTAATTTAAGTTTTGTATTTTTATTTCAGGCTATTACTTTATTTTGGCTGTATGAAAGCTTAACCCTAAACCAACAAAGTACTGGGTTATTTTGGGCATTAGCTTTAGTGATTGTGGCTGGCTTTATTTTCACCCTATTTTATATGCGATTTTTAATGGTGCGCCCAGTAAAGGCAATGCGCGACACGCTAATAAATATAAACCAGCAAGATGCAGACTTATCGGCAAAGTTACCCCATTTTACTTATGATGAGTTTCGCGAACTAAGCGAGCAATACAATCTTTTTACTACTCATTTAAATCAGCTACTAAACACAACCTACAATAGCGCCCAAGCTGGTGTGCAAAGTACCGAGCAAGTAACTCAGTCTATGCAACAGACTGAGCAATTAAGCGGACAACAAATACATTTAAGCCATACCATTATAAATGCCAGCAACCAAATAGCGCAGAGCTTACAAAATATAGTAAGTAATACCGACAGCGTGCATAAAGTAAATAATGAGCATTTAAATTTTGTTAAGCTTTCGGCAACAGAGTTGTCGGCCTTAGTGCAACAAGTAAAATTAATAACCGATATGCTAACCGGCTTTTCGGCAACTATTTCAGGCTTAAAAGAAAACAGTGAAAACATTCGTAGCATTTTAAAAATGGTGGAAGAGTTTTCTGATCAAACCAATCTACTAGCCCTAAATGCCGCCATTGAAGCAGCAAGAGCCGGTGATGCGGGACGTGGTTTTGCGGTAGTTGCCGATGAAGTGCGTACTCTTTCAATTAAGGTAAGTGGTGCAACGCGGCAAATTAGTGATTTTATAAACCAAATGAACGAGCTAGTAAACGAAACAAATAAAGAGTCAGAGCAATTAATTACTCACTCACACAATGCGCAAAAATCAATTAATAGTACTTCTAATGGTTTTACTAATATGCTTACTGAATTTGAGCATAACCAGCAACAGTTACAACAAATTGCCGAGGCTGTGCACTTACTTGAGCAAACACAAAATCAAACCCACCAATCGGTAGAGCATATTGTAGCGCTTGGCGAGCAAGCCAAACAAACCATAGATACAGCACTTAATGATTGCCAACAATCACAAACCCTCAGCCAACAAACACAACAACAACTAAAACGCTTTGTGCAGTAATACCTATTTTATTAAAAATAGGTATTTGCTAACAAGCTTATGGGTATAACAAGCGTTTTACCCATAAGCTAAATATGTTAAATTACCCAGCTATTTATTTAACCGTGTGATGCATGTGAGCGACACAGTTCCTGATTATAAAAACCTTGCCCAACAAATTAAAGCGTGGGGACAAGAGCTTGGCTTTAGCGAAGTAGGTATTACTGATATAGACTTAAGCAAGCATGAAACGCAGCTGCAACGTTGGCTCGACGCCGGCTACCATGGCAATATGGATTACATGGCCGCTCATGGTATGAAACGCGCTCGCCCTGCTGAGTTAGTGCCAGGAACGCAGCGTGTTATTTCGGTAAAAATGAATTACCTGCCCCCCGATGCAGGTTTTGCCAAAACCCTTAAAAACTCAGAAAAAGCGTATATAAGTCGCTATGCTCTTGGCCGCGACTACCATAAATTAATGCGTAATCGCTTAAAAAAATTAGGCCAAAAAATAGAGCTCGAAATTGGCGAATACGGTTTTAGGCCTTTTGTCGACTCAGCCCCGGTACTTGAGCGCCAACTTGCTGAAAAAGCAGGCTTGGGCTGGCGCGGTAAACACTCATTACTTATTAATAAAGAAGCCGGTTCTTGGTTTTTTTTAGGTGAGTTATTTGTTGATTTACCGCTGCCCATAGATGCAGAAAACACCTTTGAAGGCTGTGGTAAATGCGTAGCTTGTATAACGCTATGCCCAACTGGCGCTATTGTTGAGCCCTACGTGGTAGATGCACGTAAGTGTATATCGTACTTAACCATTGAGCTACAAGGCCCTATTCCAGAGCAATACCGAACATTATTAGGTAACCGCATTTATGGTTGTGACGACTGCCAATTAGTTTGCCCGTGGAATCGTTATGGCCAACTTACCGACGAAAATGATTTTCATCCGCGCACCCAATTAAAAGATAAAGACCTGCTTGAGCTGTTTGCTTGGGATGAAGCCACTTTTTTAAAAAACACCGAAGGCAGCCCTATTCGTCGTATTGGCCACGAGCGTTGGTTGCGTAATTTGGCTGTAGGTTTAGGTAATGCTGAATTTAGCCCTAGCATTATTCATGCCCTAGAAGATAAAAGCTTAGCTTGCAGTGAACTGGTTTTAGAGCATATAAATTGGGCGCTGCAACAGCAACGCAATAAGCAAGGTACTATACTGCGTAAAACCGCAAGGCTTATCAGAATTGTTGAAAAAGGCCTACCCCGCGACGCTTAAATGTTTAGGTGTGGAGTAAGCACTTTTAATTAATCGCTACTGTTATAAGTGCTTACCAAAAATAGTTAAGCTGTAAGGGTTATTATCCATAATGGCCACCTGTGGTAACTCGCCCCACACACTAAAATTAAAGTGTTTAAATAGTTTAATACTGGGTAAATTATGACTAAAAATGAACCCTAGCAGCACTTTAATATTAAGTTGCTTAGCTTGCGTTTGGGCAAACTCCATCAGTGTTTTACCTAAACCTTTGCCTTGTGCTTTAGCGGTAATATAAATACTTATTTCTACCGTGCCTTCGTAAGCTACGCGCCCATAAAACGGTTTATAACTAAGCCATGCTAACACTTGGTCATTTTCAGAATATACATAAATTGGCCGCTGAGAAGTGTGACTATCAAACCAAGCTTGCTTGTCGGTAACGCTTACCTCTTCGGTATCGGCGGTAACCATTCTACTGGCAATGGTTTCGTTATAAATTGCGACTATAGTTTTTAAATCTTCTGGGCGTGCTAAACGGATTGTCATAAAGTCTAGATAAGGTTGATCAGTTGCGTTTATATTAGCGTATCATTGAGGCTATAAACAATATGTAACCTTTTAACTTTAGGCATTAAAAATGATAAAAATAATATTATTAGCATTAATGGCGTTACTTTTACCCGCATTAGCTCAAGCACAAAGCACAGCTGAGCAACCCATTAAAAAACAAAATAACTGCCAAGACTTTACTAACGTTACTTTGCGTAAACTACGCTCAAAAGAGTTTGTTAACTTATGCCAATTTGAAAACCAACCGCTGCTAATTGTTAATACAGCGAGTAACTGTGGCTTTACCCCGCAATTTGCAGGGCTTGAAGCGGTTTATAATAAATATAAAGATCAAGGCTTAGTGGTATTGGGATTTCCTTCTGATGATTTTTTTCAAGAAGAAAACAACGAACAAGACACCGCCAAAGTCTGCTTTGTTAATTACGGGGTTACTTTCACTATGTTTGCCACCAGCGCAGTGCGCGGCAGCGATGCAAACCCTATTTTTAAACACTTAAATAGCCAAACCAGCTCACCTAATTGGAATTTTTATAAGTATTTAGTGTCTGCTGATCGTAAAACAATTACGCGCTTTAACAGTAAAGTAGCCCCCGAATCAGAAAAACTAACTGCAGCAATTGAAGCGACATTAGCTATTAACTAGGTTAAAACCGTTACAATTAGTTTAAACTAACTAAAATACACGTTAGTATGATTAAAAAACAACCAGATTAATTATTAGGAGATTTTATGACAGTGGCAAGCGCAAGACATATATTAGTAGATAGTGAAGCACAGTGTTTAGATTTAAAAGAAAAAATTGAACAAGGTGAAGACTTTGCTGTGTTAGCAAAAGCACACTCTAACTGTCCTTCAGGTCAAGATGGCGGTGCTCTTGGTGAGTTTGGCCCAGGTATGATGGTGCCAGAGTTTGATAAAGTGGTGTTCTCTGCGCCAATTAATCAAGTACAAGGCCCAGTACAAACACAGTTTGGTTACCATTTACTTGAAGTAACCAGCCGTTCAGAGTAACTTATTCTGTACTGTAAATTTTGAAAAAAGCCGCTTATGCGGCTTTTTTATGGAGTAATTATGCAACTATTTGGTTCTGTTACCTCGCCTTATGTACGCCGTATTAGAATATGGGCGCTGGAAAATAACTGTGATTTAGAGTTTATTAATCTGGATATTTTTTCAGCGCAAGATCGCCCAACTATGGTGAGCAAAAACCCAGCACGCAAAATCCCTATTCTCGTAGATGGCAATTTAACCCTTAGTGATTCAAACTCAATACTGCGTTATTTACTTGAAAAAACAGCACAGCCAAAATTAACTTGGCCGCAAGAGCACTTACTTACCACTATTAATGCCTGTAATGACTCTTTAGTGGAAATGCTTTTATGCCAGCGCTCTGGTTTTGATACGCAAAGTGATGCGTTATTTTTTAATTTGCAAAATGAACGTATTGTTGAAACATTACACTTTTTAAATGATCATTTAACTGATGATGAATTTAAAGGCTGTGAATACCTCAACATCAGTTTATACTGCCTGCTTGATTGGATTTGCTTTCGTGAACTAACCGACATTAGTCAGCATTCAGCGCTTGTTGCTTTTTATGAGCAATATGGCCAACGCCAAGCAGCAATAAATACCAGTCCTAGTCATTAATTTAAAAAGGTAAACACATGAGCGATATCGAGATTGAATCAGAACTAGTCAACTTTGTTGAAAAAGTACGTATGAGCGAAGTAATTTGGGCACTAGGTGCAGAAGATAATGGCTTTGTAGTGTGTGATTCAAATCAATTTGACGAGACTGACGTATTACTACTTTGGGAAAGCGAAGCGGCTGCTAAAGCTCAGTGTAAAGACGAGTGGAAAGAGTACAGCCCAGTAGAAATTGGCCTTGATGAATTTTTAGATGAATGGGTTGAAGACCTAAACGAAGACAATGCTTTAGTTGGCCTTAACTGGAATGACGACCAAGTATGCGTAGAAATTGAACCAGTAGGTTTAGCACGCGCATTAAGTGAATAATTCACTATAGCTTAATTAATAAAGCATAAAAAAAGCCAACTGCATTCGTGCTAGTTGGCTTTTTTGTTTTAATTAATTAGGTATAAGTATTTATACCCAAAACATACTCGCATCTTGCTATGTTTTGGGTATAAAATGTATTTTGTCATTATTTTCAAGGTACACCGTTGAAAACCCATCTTGGTCGCCGTCCTTTTTCAGCTATGGAGCTGCACACACTTTACACTGGCTATATTTATGGCGATATGCGCGTGGTGCGTGAACAAGCAAAACATTGGCATTTTTGGTTGCCATTAATTGCTTACTATACGGGCGCTTATAGTGACGAAATAGGCTGTTTAACACTTGATGACTTAACTGTTGAGCAAAACATTTTATGTTTTAGTTTTCATACCCACGGAAAAATAAAACCGCGACTTATTCCTGTACATCAAGCGCTAATTAATGCTGGCTTTAACGACTATTTAGCATTTATAAAAAGCCAAAACCAACAGCGATTAATGTTCGACTTGCCAGCTAAAACCGGTCGCTACAGCGAAAAAGTTCGCATTTGGTTTAGCGGCGAAGGCGAGCGCGCTGGTTACTTACAAAAATGTGCAATTCCAAACATTGACCAACTCGGAATGAAAACCGCTATAAGTAGCCTGCGGCTTAACTTTGAGCAGCAAGTACGTATTTATGCACTGCAAGCCAACTCTAAAGACGCGTTTAATTATTTAATGGGCTTTAACGAATACCCACACCCAAATTATAGCAATGTAGCAGTGTTAAATAGCATAATTGGGCAAATTCGCGTTATTAACTCACAACTGCATTGGCAGCGCTTTATCAATCGCGATAGTCACTGACAAACTTTGTTACTCTTTACTCGTCCAAATCCGGGGTTATTCGATTACTCCATAAAAGAAAGCTGCTAGGATATCCGCATATAATACCGTTTCTATTGAAGTAGCGTGGTAACGCTGTCTGCTTTAGTCATTTATAACAATAATAAACTAGGGATACTATGTTTCTTAAAAGCCTCTTAACCGTAAGTGTTGCATTCGCGATGAACGCAGCAAATGCTAACGAATTTGTAATTGAAAAACTCGCAAAACCAAGCAGTCAATCAGTGTCGTTAACACTCGATCCAAGCCAAGATAACTTTAGCGGAATGACTGAAATTATTTTAGAAGTACTCAAGCCAACTAACTACATAGAGCTAAACGGCGTGGCTTACGCAACTAAAATGGCACAATTACTTGGCGAGCAAAATTGTGACTTAAACAGCGAAATGCTCAAAACCGGTAAAGTAAAATTTAGCTGTGATGAGCAAATTCAGCCGGGTAAATACACCTTAAAAATTGATTTTTCAGCGCCATATAATCGCCAAAGTGTTGGGCTATATAAAACCTTAGATCAAGGTACACCTTACTTATTTACTCAGTTTGAAATGAGTGATGCGCGCCGTGCATTTCCGGTGTTTGACGAGCCAAGCTACAAAATTCCATTTCAGCTCACTATTACCGCGCCTACCTCACAAAAAGTATATACCAATACACCTGAGCTTAAAACTACAGTAAATGGCGACATGACCACCCACTTTTTTGATAAAACACCGCCTATTCCTTCTTATTTAGTAGCAATGGCTGTGGGCCCTTTTGAAGAGCTTAATGTTGAAGGTATGTCGGTGCCAGGGCGCGTAATTACCCCACAAGGTAAAATTCATTTAGCCCAGTACGCAAAAGAAAACATGCCAAAAGTACTAGGCGCACTTGAGGCGTATTTTGGTATTCCTTATGTGTATCAAAAACTAGATTCGGTGGCTGTACCTGAATTTCCGTTTGGTGCCATGGAAAACTCAGGACTTGTAACCTACCGAGAAGATATTTTATTGGTTGATTTAGCTGCCGCTACGCGCAGTAAAAAACAACGCAATGTGTCTATTATTGCTCACGAACTTGCACACCAATGGTACGGTAACTTAGTAACGATGAAGTGGTGGAACGATTTATGGTTAAACGAAGCGTTTGCTAGTTGGATGGCGGCAAAAATTACCAAGCAACTAAACCCTGAATTTGAATCGCACCTAGATTTACCACAAAATAACGTTATGCCACTTGATGCGCGTTTGAGTACTAAACCAATTCGTAAACCAATTAAAACCGAAGCCGATATTATGGATGGTTTAGGCCTTGCTTATAGCAAAGGTAGCTCGGTACTTGCTATGGTTGAAAACTGGATAGGTGAAGAGGCCTTTCAAAAAGGTATTCAAAATTACTTAAAAGAATTTTCCTATAAAAATGCCGAAGCTGCCGATTTATGGCAAGCACTTGGCAAAGCTTCTAATAAAGATGTAGCGAGTGTTTTAAAATCGTTTATTGAGCAATCTTCCTACCCACTGATTAAAGTAACTCAGCAAGGTAGTAAAATAACTATATCGCAAAGTCGCTTTGTAAATGCCGGTGTTGATGCGCCTGAGCAATTATGGAATGTGCCTGTTGCAATTAAATATGGCGCGGGCGATAAAGTAAAAACAGCGAACGTATTACTTAATAAACAAAGCCAAACGCTAGATTTAGATTTTGCACCCGAGTGGATTTATCCCGATCAAGGCGCATTGGGTTATTACCGCTGGGTGATGGACGATGCACAGTTTAGTGCGCTTATCGACAATGCTGCTGACAAGCTAGATGACCGCGAACGTTTAGCGTTATTATCTGCTACCGATGCACTACTTGATGCTGGTGTTATATCGGCCGCTAAGTTAATGCAAACGCTTGAAGTATTTATAAGCGACAGCCACCCTCGCGTTGCTAATACCGCGCTGGGCTATTTAGTATCGCAACAACGCACCTTTAAAGACGATAGCAATAAAGACTTATGGCCTAAATTTATTCGTGGGGCAGTAACCCCTGCGGCTAAAAAATACGGCTTAGAGGCAAAAGCAGGTGAAGATGGCGCTATTTCACAACTTCGAGCAGCGGTTGTATCGCGTTTAGGTTTTGATGGCGAAGATCAAAATGTGATCAATAAAGCAAAACAGCAAACTCAGGTTTATTTAAACGATCCACAAAAAGTAGACCCGTACTTAGCAGGTACTTATTTAACTTTAGCTGCTTTTAACGGCGATAAAGCGTTGCTTGATCAATTTATGGCAACCTTTAAAACCACCAAAGATCCACAAGTACGTACTAATATGCTCTCGGCTATGGGCTACTTTGCAAAACCTGCACTGCAAAAAGCAGTATTGGCTTACAGCTTAACAGATGAAGTAACCGCATCCGACATGCGCACTATTTTAGCAGGACAAAGCTATACTGATGAGCGCCAAGCGCTGTTTATTGACTGGGTTTACAGTAATTACGATAAAGTAACAGCAAGCTTACCGCCGTTTTTTATCCCTAACCTACCGTATTTTACGACTGCAAATTGTGATGCAAATAGCTTTGCCACAACACAAAGCTTCTTTAATACTAAGTTAGCTGAAATACCAGGTTACGCTCGTACTTTAAGTAAACTAGAAGAAAGTACTAATGATTGTATTGCACTGAAAAATCGTGAGCTTGAATCGGTTAATAACTTCTTAAAAGGTAAGTAGCTATATTGGGGTTCTAGGTTTTATTTTAGAGCCTAGAGCTGATAACAAAACCAAGCTTCGTAGCTAATAATTTACTGCGAGCTTGGTTTGTTTTTTACTAATACCTAGCATTTTGCGCTGTGGTGTTAAATTTACCAGGCTTTAAAAAAGCGCGGCATACTGCCTTGCCTACTTATAACCTAAACCCAGCTTGGCCGATATTTTGTTAAATCTGAAGTCTGAAAGCTGATTTATAAACCTTTACTATTACCCGCCTAAAATCATCGTTAGTTTAGCAATAAAATCTTTTGCTGCTTGCTCAGAGTTTATTTTAAACGCGACACCATAATGAATCGGCTGTGCACTTTTATAAATGCGCGTAGGAAAACGCGTCATTTCGCTACTATGAAAATAGCCCTGAGTACGCACTACCCCATCAATATCGGTAAAATCATCACTAAACACTTCAAATGCTGGGCGAATTATAATTTTACCTTTGCCGCCTTCACTGTGCGTGTAAAACGCTTCTTTTGAATTAACTAACATGTATTCGGCAATATTCTTTATTTTAAAATTACTTCTACACTCTAATTTAATTAGCTGCTCAGTAAGCTCGTCTGCACTATAAGCCACGTTGTAATCCCTATTAGTTAAATTTGCGCATAACCTTAACGCATACGCATTATAAAGTCTGAAATTTATTTAAATTAGTCCTCAGCTACATCACAAACAAAAGCAAGTTTGTCGTTGTTATAACTCATACGGGTAATATTGGTATGGCAATAGGGTGTTAAATCCAGCCATTGCGATACAGTGTTATTGCCACTAAGGTTACGTTGGTAAACACGGTTGTTAAGCGCATAAGCCAGCGTACTGTCGTCTTTTAAGATAAAGTCTTGTACTTGTAGCGGCAATCTAAGTAAGTTTTCTACCTGCTTAGTTTGTGGGTTAAAACGCGCTACAATATGTTGCTCATTTTGGGTGTAACTAAATATAAACTGCGCCATTGTATGATTGTAAATAAGCGTACGACCAATGTTTTTTGCCACAACTTGCCCTTTTGCCGCTGCAACCAAGCTATATTGTAATGTATGTGGCTCACCTAAAATAAACATTACTAAATCGTTATTTATACCCCATGCGTGATATCCCACTGGCTCTATCCAGTCAAAAATACGACTTGCTGCAACTTCGCTATCAAGCGGATATTGCCATAGCTTTTGCTTGCCATTGGCCTCTACCACAATTGCCGATAAGCTTTGTTTATTTGGCATTACGGTTGGTGAGTATTCGCTTACTGGCGTATTGGTTATATTAATAATTTGTTTTGTTGCAAAGTCGTAGTAAGCAATATCGGTTTGGCTTTGCTCAACACTTAATACTTCATGGGTAAAGTAAACACCATTATTGTGTATATGAGGCTGATTATTATAACTATCACTGTCGCTCACAATAGTAACTTGCAGGCCATAAGGAGTATTTAAATCGGCTAATAATACTTGGCTTTTGGGCATACTTGCCTGTGCTACTGAGAGCGTTAAAGCGCTTATTGAAAACAACCCTAGTAGTGGTTTTAAAAATTTCATGCTCTATCTCGTTTTATTTTTAAGCACCCCATGATAACGTTATTTGCTGATTACGTCACTTGACCTAGACCAGCAACATCTTTATAACTAACCGGGTCTTATAAAAGAGAATTAATATGTCAGCTAAACATCCTATTATTGCAATAACCGGCTCTTCAGGTGCGGGGACAACTACCACCACGAATGCAATTAAACATATTTTTCGTAGCCTTAACATTAGTGCGGCTTTTATCGAAGGGGATAGCTTTCATCGTTACACTCGCCCTGAAATGGAAAAAAAAGTACGTGACGCGCAACAAGAAGGCAAACATATTAGCTACTTTGGCCGCGAAGCCAACGACTTTGGTTTACTAGAAACCCTATTTGATAGCTACGGTGAAACCGGCCAAGGTAAACTGCGTCGTTATTTACATACCTTTGACGAAGCGGTCCCTTACAACCAATTGCCCGGCACATTTACTCCGTGGCAAAACCTAGAGCAAAATACCGATTTATTATTTTACGAAGGATTGCATGGCGCTGTTGTAGATCAAGAGCACAATGTGGATGTAGCAAAACATGTAGATTTACTTATTGGTATGGTGCCCATTATCAACCTTGAGTGGATCCAAAAGCTGATCCGCGACACCTCTGATCGTGGTCACTCACGCGAAGCGGTAATGGGATCTATAGTGCGCAGTATGGACGATTATATTAACCATATTACTCCACAATTTTCACGCACCCATATTAACTTTCAACGAGTCCCTACCGTAGATACCTCTAACCCGTTCAGCGCAAAAGACATTCCATCACTCGATGAAAGCTTTGTGGTGATCCGCTTTAGGGGCATTGAAGATGTCGATTTTCCGTACTATTTACAGATGATCCAAGGTAGCTTTATGTCGCGTATTAATACCTTGGTAGTGCCTGGCGGTAAAATGGGCTTGGCAATGGAGTTGGTACTTACCCCACTCATTAAAGATATTATTTTAAAAAAACGAGCATTAGAAAACCTAGCACCACTGGATTTACCTATTTGATATTGGATAACCCACAGCCCTTTTTTGTTAAAGCCAACTCACGTACACTGCTGATTTTGCTTAAAGTGAGATCAGCATGTCGCAACCATTAAAAATTATTGTGGGCTCTAAAAATCCAGTAAAAATAAATGCTGCTAAGGGCATTTTTAGCATGTATTTTTCAGAGTGTGACATTGACTGCCAAGGTGTAAATGCTCCCTCGGGTGTGCCTGATCAACCTATTGGTGAAGAGCAAACTCGCATTGGCGCACAAAACCGAGTGAATTACTGCAAAGAGCACTACCAAGCCCACTATTATGTGGCCATGGAAGGCGGTGCAGAGCAATTTAGTTACGGTGCCGCAACCTTTGCCTATGTAGTTATCGATAACGCGGTAAATCAAGTTGTAGGACGCAGTAGCAACCTACCTTTGCCGCAAATACTGTATAACGCATTACTTAATGGTGCAGAGCTTGGCGATGTTATGGATAAGGCTTTTAATACCACCAATATAAAGCAGCAAGGCGGCGCTATTGGTTTACTCACTAATAACCACGCCACCCGCGAAAGTACCTATACTCAGGCACTTACTTTGGCCATGGCACCTTTTTTACATTCAGCGCTTTATTGCCAAACAAATTAATTTTAGGAAGTTTAATGAAATACAGTTACGTGCTGTTTGATGCAGACGAAACCTTGTTTAGATTTGATATTTTAGCGGGCATGACTCGCATGTTTAAAACATATAACGTAGATTTTAGCCAAGCCGACTATCTTCATTATCAAAAAACCAATAAGCAACTATGGGTTGATTACCAAAATGGCGACATTAGTGCCGACTACTTGCAGGTTACTCGCTTTAGCGAATGGGCTACTAAACTAAATGTGCCAGCAAAAGAGCTTAATGATGCATTTTTAGATGCTATGGCAGCAATATGCGAGCCGCTACCCGGTGCCATAGAGCTGTTAAATAAACTTAAGCCCCACGCTAAGTTAGGTATTATTACTAATGGTTTTGCACGTTTACAAACCGTGCGCCTTGAGCATACTGGTTTAAAAGATATGTTTGAATGGTTAGTCATTTCTGAATTAGTGGGCATAGCTAAGCCTAATAAAGCTATTTTTGACCATACCTTTGAATTAATGGGTAACCCAGATAAAAGCCAAATATTAATGGTTGGCGATACTGCCACAAGCGATATTTTAGGCGGTAATAATGCGGGGATTGATACCTGCTGGTTACAACACCCAAACGAGCAGTTGCCCGAGGGTATAAAGCCTACCTATACCGTTACTCATTTGAAGCAGTTACAAAGTATTTTAGAGCTGTAGCTGTAGGTAGCTACGCACTTAAAGTATTTTCAATAGGCAAAAAAATGACGCTAATTAGCGTCATTTTTTATAACTGTGTGAGCAATAAATTAGGCTGGCGCTAATTCAAGGCCGGGTGCAGGCATCGTTACAGGCGTTTCAAAGGTTGCCCACTCCCATGCTGACTCAGTAGCCATTAATTTACGTAGTAATTTATTATTTAAATCGTGACCCGATTTAAATGCAGTTACTTTACCTAAAATGTTATGACCTGTCATAAACATGTCACCAACACAGTCTAATATCTTATGCTTAACAAACTCATCGCTGTAGCGTAAACCGTTTGAATTTAACACTTTAAACTCATCAAGTACTACTGCGCTATCCATGCTGCCACCTAATGCTAGGTTATTAGCATGCATATATTCAATGTCTTTCATAAAACCAAAGGTACGTGCACGGCTAATT
Source organism: Pseudoalteromonas sp. MIP2626 (assembly GCF_013414205.1). Taxonomy (NCBI): domain Bacteria; kingdom Pseudomonadati; phylum Pseudomonadota; class Gammaproteobacteria; order Alteromonadales; family Pseudoalteromonadaceae; genus Pseudoalteromonas; species Pseudoalteromonas sp. MIP2626. The sequence continues at coordinate 190,398 of NZ_JAATTW010000003.1, read as the reverse complement.
TCTTCAATAAAGCTTTTCGTCGTAATATCTAAACCAATACGTTGGCGACTTTCATTGATAGCTGGGTGATCAAAAGCAATTTCAAAGTCGATATGAAAACCATCATACGGTTCTAACTCGGCCCATTTATCGCCTTCTTCAATACGTACTTTTTCTTTAATACGAATAAAGCGTTTTGCTGCATTTTGCTCTTCAATGCCGCCTTTTTGTAACAAATAAATGAATGGTAATGCACTACCATCCATTATTGGCACTTCTGAGCTATCTAATTCTACAATTAGATTATCAATACCCATTGCAGCAACAGCGGCAATAAGATGCTCAGTAGTTGATAAGCGAACACCATCTTTGTTAATTAAACAGGTACATAATTGCGTATCACCAACGGCTTCAGGTGTTGTTTCAAAATCAACAACCGGATCAAGGTCGACACGACGAAATACAATCCCAGTATTTGCGCTCGCAGGTCGGAGAGTTATTGTGACCTTCTCACCTTTATGAAGTCCAATTCCTATGGCTTTGACTACTTGTGCAATCGTTCGCTGTTTAATCATAGGTTCGCTCACTTAAATTCAGTTACAGTTAGACGGCGGATACTAACATAAATACGCCGCAATTGCAATATTCGTTCACATTTCAAACGAAATACTGTTTATATTAATCAGCTTGTTTACGTAAAAAAGCAGGAATATCAAAATAATCTCCGCCTTCTGACTTATCTGATTTTTTGTTACTTGGCGCTGCAGCACTCGTTGTGCTTTTATTAGCAGTAGATGACGTTGTTTTTTCGTTACTTTCAACTTGCGTCTTTGCTGTGTTTTCTTCAGCGCTTGTGCCTTGGCTTGCAAAGCTTGGTACGTACATGCTGCTACTTTGGTTTGAAGTGCTGGCTACATCAGAACCTGATGCTTTTTTGAAGCCATTATCAACAATGCCAAACTGCGGACGACGATCGCCACCTAAGCCAGTTGCAACTACAGTTACACGTAATTCATCGGTCATTTCAGGGTCAATTACTGCACCTACAACCACAGTAGCGTTTTCTGATGCCAATGCTTTTACGTGGTTACCAACGATCTCAAATTCTTCAATCGCAATGTCCATACCCGCAGTAATATTAACCAAGATACCTTTAGCACCAGTTAAATCTACGTCTTCAAGTAATGGGCTTGAGATAGCCGCTTCTGCTGCTTCTTGTGCACGATCTGGACCTGATGCAGACGCTGTACCCATCATTGCAGGACCCATTGCTGACATTACTGTACGTACGTCGGCGAAATCCACGTTGATCAGACCAGAGCGAGTAATTAACTCTGCAATACCCTGAACCGCACCAAATAATACGTCGTTAGCTTTAGCGAAGGCATCTAAAAGTGTAGTCCCTTTTCCTAAAACTTTAAGCAGTTTATTGTTTGGAATTGTAATAAGTGAATCTACAATTTCTGACAATTCATTAATGCCTTGTTCAGCCGCTGCAGCTCGCTTTTTACCTTCAAAGTCAAAAGGACGTGTAACTACTGCTACGGTTAAAATACCAAGCTCTTTTGCAATTTTTGCCACTACAGGCGCTGCACCAGTACCAGTACCGCCGCCCATACCTGCTGCAATAAATACCATGTCGGCACCTTCAAGGCTGGCACGAATTGTATCAGCATCCTCTTCAGCTGATTGACGACCTATTTCTGGGTTTGCACCGGCTCCTAACCCTGAGGTTATTTGCGTGCCTAATTGTACAGTAACGTGCGCTGCTGAGTTACGTAATGCTTGTGCGTCTGTATTAGCAGCAATAAAGCATACGCCTTCAATTTGCTGTTTTACCATGTGCTCAACAGCGTTACCGCCGCCGCCGCCCACGCCAATTACTTTTATTACAGCTTCTTCGCTATGTTGTTCCATCATATCAAACATGTTTACTCTCCGACTTGAGTACTAAAACTCGCCTTGGAACCACTTAGTAATGCGGCTCCATAAATTATTATTCCCTTCTGCTTTCAACTTTTGTGCATTCATTGATTGCATGGTACGCCCGTATTGTAACAAACCAACAGCGGTTGCGTACGAAGGATCGTCCACATAGTCTGTCAAACCAACTATCCCAATTGGTTTGCCTATTCTTACCGGCATTTGGAAAATATCTTCTGCTACTTCCATTGCGCCGGCCATTTTAGCAGTTCCGCCTGTGATAACGAGACCTGCTGCAATTTGGTCTTCTAACCCTGAGCGACGAATTTCTTCCATCGCTAATTCAAATAATTCTCTAAATCTTGGCTCTACCACTTCCGATAATGTATGACGTGACATTAATCTAGCTGGGCGTCCGCCTACACTCGGTACTTCTATGGTGTCTTCATTACTGGCCATTTGGCTACTAGCACATGCGTATTGTACTTTGAGTGACTCGGCATGTGATATAGGTGTGCGAAATATTTTTGCAATATCACCAGTAACTTGGTTACCCGCCACTGGAATAACCGCAGAGTGACGAAGTGCGCCATTAATATAAATGGTGATATCCATAGTGCCGCCACCAATATCAAGTACTGCAACACCTAGCTCTTTTTCGTCATCTGTTAGTACAGAATAACATGACGCTAATGCAGTAAAAATAAGCTGGTCGACTTCAAGACCACAACGCTCTACACATTTCTCGATATTTTTTGCCATATCATTTGAGCACGTAATAATGTGTGCACGCGCTTCCATACGAACACCGCTCATGCCTAATGGGTTTTTAATCCCCTCTTGCATATCGATGCTGTACTCTTGCGGTAATGCATGCAGCATTTTACGCTCTGCCGAAATAGGCACAGAACGCGCAATATGAATTACATTTTCAATGTCTTCATCGGTTACTTCGGTGTTGTTAATTGCTACTACACCGCTTTCGTTTTGGCATTGTATATGCTTGCCAGAGATACCAAGGTACACTGAGCTAATACGACAATCAGCCATCAATTCGGCTTCGTCTATGGCTCGGCGAATAGACTCAGATACTAAGTTTAAATCGTTTACGCCGCCTTTATCCATACCTCGGGATATCTGCGTGCCTACACCAACAATACTGAGTTTGTTGTCTGCGGTGATTTCACCTACCGTTGCAATCACTTTTGAGGTGCCAACGTCTAATCCAATCACTAGGTTTCTTTCTGCTGACTTAGTCATGCCTTACTCTTATTTTGTAATTGTTCTTCTTGCAATGGCTTAAAGCTGACTGCAAGGCCAGTATCGTAGCGTAAATCGATTGCATCTATTTGAGCATCTGCACGCTTTTCCATGCGTGGATAAACGTCTATAAAACGCTGTACACGCTTAGCTTTATCTTTGCGCCCTAAATTTAAGCGCACTCCATTATCTAGCCACAACTGCCATGAGAAACGCTCCGATAACGCTAAACTTTTTAACGTTAATGCGTTTACTTTTAGCATTTCGTCAAATTGCTGAAACGCAATCCATGCTTCTTGCTCACTGCCCTCTGGGCCATATAGTTGAGGTAAGTTTTTACTTAACTTATTACTTTTAGCTTCAAATGCATCGCCGTTTTGATTAAGTAACAAGTCACTATTCCAATGCGCAACAGCGCGGTGCTCAACTACATAAACTTGCAGTGTGTCGGGCCATTGTTTACGCACCGATACACTTGCCACCCAAGGTAAATCTTGTACCAATTGCTGTACATGCTTTACATTAAGGTCAAAAAAGCTAGTTAAATCTGCTTTTTTAATCGCCCTAATAATAGCGATTTCGTCGGTATATTTAGGATTACCCTGCACCATTAAGTGTTTAATTTGGGCATCTTTATTTTCTACCAACCAATCCGATACACCTGTAGTAATTTGCACTAAGCCGATTACCACAGCTAGAAAAAAACTCACCCCAAAAATTAGCGACCAGTTAAGTTGCTGTTTGATTTGTAGCGTTTTTTCTAAAAGGGGATGCATATTAAAGTGTTTGCTCCAAAATGCGAACAACTAATTGCTCAAAACTTGCACCATGTGCTTTTGCCGCCATAGGTACAAGCGACTTTTCGGTCATACCGGGTACTGTATTTACTTCTAATAAGTAAAAATTACCTTGCTGATCTTGCATTGCATCTACGCGTCCCCAGCCGCTAGCACCTACTAAATCAAATGCATCGAGTGCCATTGCTTGTAAGTGCTCGGTATCTGCAGGCGATAAATCTGCCGGGCAATGATACTGCGTGGTGGTTGCTTGATATTTAGCTTGGTAATCATAAAAACCATTGGGGGTTGTCATTTCGATTACTGGCAACACTTCATCGCCTAATACCGTTATGGTAAATTCGCGGCCACTGATCCACTGCTCAACTAGCACTTGGCTATCAAACTTAAACGCATTACTCAGTGCATCTTCAAGCTCTTGTGGCGTGCTTGCTTGTGCCATACCAATACTTGAGCCTTCGTGTGACGGCTTTACCATCACTTTTTTAAATTGCTGCATTATTGCCGCTGCATCAAAGCCTTTTTTGGCATCAACCACGGTATAAGGAGCGGTACTTAACCCTGCCGATTTAAATAAATGCTTACAACGCACTTTATCCATAGCCAGCGCTGAGCCTAGTACGTTACTGCCAGTATACGGCAGGTTCATAAATTCAAGCGCACCTTGCACTGTACCGTCTTCGCCACCACGACCATGCAGTGCAATGAACACTCTATCAATTGCTAACTCATTTAGCTCCCATAACGGGCGCTCTTTTGGGTCAAAGGCAATGGCGTTTATGCCATGATTTTGCAATGCATTTAATACCGCTTGCCCTGATCTTAATGACACTTCACGCTCTGCTGAGTTACCCCCTAACAGCACCGCTACTTTACCAAACTGCGTATTTAACTGTGTCATACTTCACCTTGTTTAAGTTTTTCTATCAACATACCCGTAGCGGCTAAGGTTTTTACTAATTGCCCTATGTTGCCAGCCCCTTGGGTTAATACTAAATCGTTATTTTGTAAGCAATCGGCTAATACGCTTGCCAGCTCTGCACTATTAGCTACGTGGCGGGGCTCTTTACCGCGCTGGCGTAAACTACGGCATAAGCTTTTACTATCTGCGCCTACAATTGGCTCTTCGCCAGCACTGTATACATCGAGTAGTAACAACTGATCAACCTCGGCTAATACCTTTACAAAATCTTCGTACAAGTCGCGAGTACGAGTAAAGCGATGAGGTTGATACACCATAACTAAACGCTTATCTGGCCAGCCTTCACGAGCAGCGGCAATAGTTGCGGCTACTTCTGACGGATGATGCCCATAATCGTCAACTAACATTACGCTGCCACGTTCGTTTTCAAACTCACCGTAGTGCTGAAAACGTCGGCCAATACCTTCAAACTTTTGCAATGCTTCTAAAATAGCGAAATTAGCAATATTTTGATCTTTTGCTACCGCTATAGCTGCAGTGGCATTAAGTGCATTATGCTTGCCTGGCATATTTAGCGTTGCGGTTAAGCTCTCGCCTTGTTTATTGGTTACCGTAAACTTGCACGTGTTTGCCGACTGGCTAAAGTCGCTCATGCGATAATCCGCATCGCTCGACTCGCCATAAGTAATCACTGGGCGACCAAAACGCGGTATAAGCTCGCTCGCGACTTCAGAGTCAATACACACTACAGCTAAGCCATAAAACGGCAGGTTATGAATAAAGTCCACATAAGTGTCTTTCATTTTTTCTAGGCTGCCGCCATAGGTTTCCATGTGATCTTCTTCAATATTAGTGATCACCGATACCATTGGCTGTAAGTGTAAAAATGAGGCATCGCTTTCATCCGCTTCGGCGATTAAAAAGTCGCTTTTACCTACTTTTGCATTGCTGCCGGCACTATTTAATAAGCCACCAATTATAAATGTTGGATCAAGGCCAGCTTGTGCATAAATACTGGCAATTAAACTGGTTGTTGTAGTTTTACCGTGTGTACCCGCAATAGCTATACCGTGGCGAAAGCGCATTAGCTCAGCGAGCATTTCGGCGCGGCGTACCACAGGTACTCTTGCGGCCTTGGCGGCTATAATTTCTGGATTTGTTTCATCAATAGCACTGGAAACAACCACTACATTGGCATCTTTTACGTTATTTTCGTGATGCCCAATAAACACCTCTGCACCGGCTTTAATTAACCTGTCTGTCATAGCGCTGTGCGCAATGTCTGAACCGGTAATCCTATAACCTTCAAACGCGAGTACTTCGGCAATGCCGCCCATGCCTGCGCCGCCAATACCAACAAAGTGGATGGTTTCAATGCGACGCATTGCTGGTCGTGTATATTGCTCTCTTATTGACGTTTGTTTCACTTATGCTCTCTTATTGGTTACTTGCTCACAGTGCATAGCTACGCTTGCTGTGGCATCTAAAATGGCTTGCTGTTTTGCATTTGCCGCCATTTCTTTAATTAATGAAGGTTTAGCTAAATATGGGCTTAAAAGCGCAACAATTGATTGTTGATTAAACTGCCCTTGTGGCATTAGTAATGCACCATTTGCCACAACTAAATACTGTGCGTTAGCTGTTTGATGGTCGTCCACCGCATGCGGAAAAGGTACAAACACTGCCATTTTACCAGCAGCGGCAATTTCACTCACAGTGAGCGCGCCCGAGCGGCAAATAACAATATCGGCCCAGCCGTAAGCTGTGTCTATATCATCTATAAATTCAGCTACTTTTGTATTTTCAGTGCTAAATTTATGCGACTTATAAGCAGCTTCAACACTGCCGAAGTGCCCTATACCCGTTTGGTGCCAAACACTTATAGCATTGGTATTACCCAGCTCTGCAAACGCAGCAGGCAAAGTTGTATTAAGTACTTGCGCCCCTAATGAGCCGCCTACCACTAAAATATTAATTGGGCTTGATACTTCTCGCACAGTAACATTTGCCACGCTTTCTCGCACTGGATTACCAACCAACTCGGCTTGCCCTGTAGCAAATGCACTTGGAAAAGCCGCCAATACCCGATTAGCAAACTTAGCAAGCCACTTATTGCTCATACCGGCAATGGCGTTTTGCTCATGTATCACCAGCGGAATACCTAAACTTTTAGCTGCAATACCTGTTGGGCCAGTTACATAACCGCCCATAGCGAGTACCACATCGGGCTTTTCGCTTTTCAATACTTTACGCGCTTGTAATATTGCATTAAGCACCATGAATGGGGCTTTAATAAGACGCTTTATTCCGTTACCACGTACGCCTTTTACATTAATAAAATTGATATCAATATTATGCTTAGGAACAACCGTTGCTTCCATTCTATCGGGAGTGCCTATCCAACTTACTTGCCAGCCTTGCTGCTTTAAGTAGTCGGCCACAGCAATACCCGGAAATATATGTCCGCCAGTACCACCGGCAACTACAACACACTTTTTACTCATCGCTTAGCTCCACCTGACGTGGCTTGTTTGGTCGCCATTTTAGTTTCAAAATCAACACGTAATAAAATACCAGCAGCAATTGTCATCATGAGTAAACTCGACCCACCGTAAGAAATAAACGGCAGTGTTAACCCTTTAGTAGGTAAAATACCCGCACTTGCGCCTACGTTCACCATGGTTTGAAAAGCAAACCAAATACCTATTGCCAACGCTAAATAGCCTTCGTATTCTTTACCATTTTTAAGCGCATTTTGGCCAATTAGTAAGGCTCTAAACACTAAGGTGCCTAATACTATTAATATGCTCGATACACCAACAAAACCAAGCTCTTCGGCTATTACCGCAAAAATAAAATCGGTATGCGCCTCGGGTAAGTATTGTAGCTTTTGTACGCTGTTACCTAGGCCTTGGCCAAACCAATCACCTTGACTGTAAGCCATTAACGATTGCACTAACTGATACCCTTTGCCAAATGGATCGTCCCACGGTTCTAAAAAGCCAATAACCCGCGCCATACGGTATGGTTCTAGCACTATTAGCCCGATAACCAAGGCAACACCGGTTAGAATTAATACAAAAAACTGCCAAAGTTTGGCTCCAGCTAAAAACAATAAACCCACGGTAGTTACAAACATAACGACCACAGTACCTAAGTCAGGCTGCATTAAAATTAATCCTGCATAAGCCGCAAATACTAGTATTGGCTTAATAAAACCTTTTATGTTTTCTTGGACTTCGCTACGTTTACGCACCAAATAACCTGATATATAACTAAAAAAGAATAGCTTAGCCAGCTCAGATGCCTGAATGTTAAACGGCCCTATGGGTATCCAACGAGTTGAACCGTTTACTTCTCGGCCAACAATAAGCACTATAAGTAATAAGCCTAAACCCACTAACAACAAGTACGGATTCGCTTTTTTCCACCAGCTCATAGGCACTGAAGTGGTGATCCAAAATAAACAAAACGACAAAGCTAAAAATATACCGTGCCGAATAGTAAAATGATAAATATTACCAAATAATCTGTCTGCTGTAGGCATAGATGCACTGGTAACCATGACAAAACCCACCCCCATTAACATCAGCATGCAATACAATAATGGTACATCGTAGAGCTGCGCCGAAGGCTTGGGCGTTAGTGCTTCTTTAATATCGGCAAAGGCCATCATGGCTGTTCCGCCATAACACATTGTATAAAGTCATCGCCGCGTTGCATGTAGTTATTGTACATATCAATACTGGCACAAGCTGGGGCAAGTAACACAATATTACCGGGCTCGCTTAATTGCTTAGCCAGTGTTACCGCTTCGCTCATATTATTGGTTAAATGGCTTTTATTGGTTAATGCCATTAAATCTTTGGCATCTTTTCCAAAGCAAATTAGCGCTTTAACATGCTGCTGTAAGTAAGGTGTAAGGGCGTTTAAATCGGCTCCTTTTGCATCCCCACCAGCAATAACTATTAATTGTTGGCCATTAGTTGCAAGGCTATCTATTGCAGCAATAGTAGCCCCCACATTAGTGGCTTTAGAGTCATTAAAGTATTTAACTCCAGCACGTTCAGCAACAAACTGACAGCGGTGTGCAAGGCCATTGAATTGGCTAAATGCTGTACTGTATTGTGCTTTACTAATATTAAACGGGCTAAGTAGCGCCATTACCGCAAGAGCATTTAAATAATTGTGCTTGCCGACTACCGCCAAGCTAGTTACTGGTAAAAAGGCTTTATTAGCCTGCATAAAATATGTTTGTTGCTGATATTCGCCAAGGCTGTAATCGCCCTGGTTAGCACCAAAACTTAATTGGGATTTTACTTTACTATGCGTGGCTTCGTCGTCTGCATTGGTTATCACTAAAGCTGCGTTATTATAAATACTCAGCTTGGAATCTATATAAGCTTGATAACTGGCGTAACGATCGAGGTGATCCTCTGAAACATTCAGCACGGTGGCGCTAATTGGCTGTAAACTTGTTGTGGTATCTAGCTGAAAACTAGACAACTCCAATACGTACACATCAACGTCGTTGTTACTTAAATCACTTTGTAGTAAATCAAGCACTGCGGTGCCAATGTTGCCACCTAATGCTGCTTTATAACCAGCAGCAAGTAATACCTGCTGCGCCAGTGTGACTACTGTGGATTTACCATTAGATCCCGTAACAGCAACCACAGGTTTAGTATTAATACGGGCAAACAACTCAACATCACCAATCACTTCAACGCCTGCGTTTATAGCTTTAGCAATTGCTGGAATTGTTAAGCTAAGGCCTGGGCTAATAATGATCATATCGCTGGCGCAAAGATCGGCACTGTCCAAATCACCAAAACGGGTAGTTAAGGTTGGCGTATTTTGTTTTAGCCAATCAATTCCCGGTGGGTTTATTCGGCTATCAACCACGGTTGGTGTTAAACCCTGAGACACTAAAAAACGCACAATGCCCAGACCGGTTACACCGAGTCCGAGCACTGTTATTTGTTTGTTTTTTATCTCACTTAAGTATCGCATTTATCGAATCTTTAACGTCGCAAGGCCAGCTAACACTAGCACGATTGAAATAATCCAAAAGCGCACAATAACCCGCGGCTCTGGCCAACCTTTTAATTCGTAATGATGATGGATAGGCGCCATTCTAAAAATTCGTTGCCCGCGTAATTTATACGAGCCTACTTGTAAAATAACCGACAAGGCTTCCATTACAAATACTCCCCCCATAATAATAAGCAGTAACTCTTGGCGAACTAATACGGCAATAATACCCAATGCACCGCCTAATGCTAATGAGCCTACATCGCCCATAAATACTTGCGCTGGGTAAGTGTTAAACCATAAAAAGCCCAGCCCTGCGCCTACTATTGCGGTACATACCACAACAAGCTCACTGGCCAGCGGTAAATATGGAATATGTAAGTAATTCGAAAAATTCACATTACCAGTTAAGTAAGCAATAATTGCCAGTGCTGCTGCCACTAAAATAGTGGGTACTATGGCAAGGCCATCAAGTCCATCGGTAAGGTTTACCGCGTTTGATGTTCCTACTAACGCAAAGTAGGTAATAACAATGTAAAACAAGCCTAGTTGCGGTAATACATCTTTAAAAAATGGTACAACTAACGAAGTTTCATTGGCTTGAGTGCTGGTAAAAAATAATGCACAAGCAACAACTAAGGCTATAACTGATTGCCAAAAATACTTCCACTTAGCAATTAAACCTTTAGGGTCTTTACGAATAACTTTTCGGTAGTCATCCACAAAGCCAACCACTCCTAACGAGCCAATAACAAATAACGTTGCCCAAACATATTTATTTGATAAATCGGCCCATAATAAGGTACTGGTAAAAATAGCCGCTAAAATCAATAAGCCACCCATAGTAGGTGTTCCTGATTTTGATAAATGCGATTGTGGACCGTCATCGCGCACTGTTTGCCCTATTTGCATACGTTGCAAAGCGCGAATTAACTTAGGCCCTAAATAAAGCGACATCATTAATGCGGTTAAAATCCCTAAAATCGCACGTAGGGTTAAGTACGAAAAAACATTAAAGCCCGTGTAATATTGGGTTAAATACTCTGCCAGCCAAACTAACATTAAAATACTCCATTGATGGCTTGTTGCTGGCCATTAACTAAATCGGTTACTAAAAGCTCCATGCGAGAACTGCGTGATCCTTTCACGACTATGGTGGTTTTTTTATCTACTTTTTTAATACTTGTTTGAATTTGTTGCAGCATTTGCTCACGGTTTGAAAAGTGCCTATTTGGCAGGCCATACACATCACTGGCATAGCGACTTAATACACCTAAAGTAAACAGCTCATTGATGCCTTGCTCTAATGCATATTCGCCTACTTCTTGATGATATTGACGTGCTTCTTCGCCAAGTTCACCCATGTCGCCCAGTGCTAAAATACGATGCCCTTGCATGTCACTTAGTAAATCAATGGCGGCTTTAACCGATTTAACATTGGCGTTATAGGTATCATCAACCACAGTTAATAAGTCAGAAACATTAATTAAATTAACGCGGCCTTTTACATCCCCCATGGTTGCCAGCGCATTGGCAATATCCTCAAGAGTGACATCAAACTCACTGGTTAGTGCTGCTGCAATAAGTGCATTACTAATATTATGCTTACCTGGTAGCGCAAGCTTAACCGGTATTTGTGCGTTTTTAGTGCATAGGGTAAAGCTAGCGCGAGCATTTTCATCTAGGCTAATATTTTCAGCCCAAATATCGAGTTTTTCACTGCTCGAAAAACGCGTTACTTTACGGCCATCGAGTTTATCTAGCCAATATTGGCTAAACTCACTGTCGCAATTAACAATGGCAACGCCATCATCTTTAAGCCCATCAAAAATTTCGCCTTTGGCTTTAGCCACACCCATTAAGCTGCCAAAACCTTCTAAGTGAGCGGCGGCTACATTACATACCACGGCAACATCGGGTTTGGTCATAGCGGTGGTATAAGCAATTTCACCTAAATGATTTGCACCCAACTCTATAACGGCAAAACGGTGTTGCGGCTCTAAGCGTAATAAGGTTAGCGGTACGCCAATATCGTTATTAAAATTACCTTTAGTAGCTAGTACATCGCCATGCACAGATAAAATTGCAGCGCACATTTCTTTTACTGTGGTTTTGCCAACGCTGCCAGTAATGGCAATAGTTTTAGGGGCTACTTGCGCCATTACTGCGCCGCCTATAATTCCCAATGCTAAACGGGTATCGGCAACTATAAACTGTGGAATATCAACATCAACTTTGTGCTGCACAATAACGCCAATCGCGCCATTTTGTTTTGCTTGGGCAATAAATTTATGACCATCAAAATTTGGCCCTTTTAGTGCTAAAAACACTTCACCACTGCAAATGCTGCGAGTATCTGTATTTATATTTAGCACTGGTTGATTATCACCTTGATAATCGGTTGCTAGCACGTTAGCTAGCCAATCAAAATCCATCGGGATCATGCTTGAGTCCCTCTTACTGCTTTTTTTAGTTGTTGTTGTACGTAACGGCGATCGCAAAAATCGATGCGCTGATCACCTATTATTTGATAGTCTTCATGGCCTTTACCAGCAATAAGAATAACCTCGTCTGCTTTGGCATTGCTTATAGCGTAACTAATAGCTGTTGCTCTATCGGCCTCTAAATAAGCTTTTGTTGGCTGCGCTAAACCTTGTGCTACATCGGCAATAATGGCGTCAGGATTTTCTGAACGTGGATTATCACTGGTAATAATAACCTTATCCGCATTTTGCTCTGCCGCTTGTGCCATTAATGCCCGCTTGCCTTTATCGCGGTCGCCACCACAACCAAATACACAACTTACTCCACCAGGCACATGCTGCTGTAATGCTTGCAGCGCAAGCGCAAGCGCCTCGGGTGTGTGAGCGTAATCAACAATACAGGTTGGCTTGCCTTTGGCGCTAAATGCTTGCATGCGTCCGGCTACCGGTTGCAATTGCGCACAGCCTGCAATTAATTGTGCTAGCGGATAACCTAGCCCCAATAAAGTTGCAAGTGCCGCAGTTAAATTATATAAATTAAATTCGCCAAATAACGGCGACTTTATAGCAATATCGCCCCAGCTTGTAGTTAATTGTGCTGCTATGCCTTGCGCTGAATAAGTAACGTCTGAAAAGTACACAAACTGTGCATTTTTAGGTGGTAAGTTTTTTCGCCCGTAACACACTAAACTGTTAAAGCTGTATTTTTCGAGCCACTGATCTGTTTGTCCATCATCTTGATTAAGAACCACAAGTTCAGGCTCAAAGTCTTTAAACAACATTAGCTTAGCATCACCATAACGCGCCATGTCACCATGGTAGTCGAGGTGATCGCGCGATAAATTAGTAAATACCGCCGCTTTAAATTGACACTGTGCAACCCGCTGCTGTACTAATCCGTGGGATGACACTTCCATCGCCACCAGCTTGGTATTTTGCTGCTTTAAATCATTTAAAATTCGTTGTAAATCAACCGACGATGGCGTGGTATTTATTAGTGGTGTTAGATTATCTGGATGACCATAGCCTAAGGTGCCAATAATGGCCGACTGGCTGTTACAAAACTGCGCTAAATGAGCGATCATAGCCGTGGTGGTCGATTTACCGTTTGTACCTGTCACACCAATTAAATCAAGCATGTGGCTTGGCTGCTGGTAAAAGCGACTCGCCAGCTCAGGGAGCTTTTTAGTCAGCTCTGACACTAAGTAAAGTGGCTCAAAACTAGTTTCAAATTCGCATAATCTGTCGGCAATAATTGCAACCGCGCCATTTTCAATTGCCTTCGCAATAAATTGTCCGCCATCTAATTGATGACCTTTAATTGCCACAAATACATCACCGGGCGTTACTTCCCGGCTATCAAGGCGTAGGTGCCCTACCTGCTGCGAGGGGGCATCTATCTCTATATATTTTAAAATTGCTTTTAAATCACGCATCGTTCTCTTTACCTTTTACGTACGCTACCTCTTCCTTATCGGGCGCTACGTTTAATATTCTTAATGCGTTAGAGACGATTTCTGCAAATGCAGGGCCAGCAGTGGCACCTCCATAGTACACATCGCCGCCGGGTTCGTTAATCATCACTACCACTGCTAATCTAGGATTACTTGCAGGTGCAATACCGGCAAAGTAGCCTACATATTCGTCACCGTAGCCACCAACAGCTGCTTTTTTAGAAGTACCTGTTTTACCAGCAGCTCGATAACCATCTACGTTAATTCTGCGCGCTGTACCGTCTTTTTCAAATACACTTTCCATCATGTGTACAACCGCTTCTACGTCTTTTTGTTTAAAAACACGCTCCCCCTCAGGGATGTCATCTTGCTTTAAAATGGTTAATGGCCGATTAATTCCGCCTGCGCCTAACATGGTGTAAAAACGTGCCATTTGCGCGGTACTTACCGCAATAGCATAACCAAATGATAATGTAGCAATTTCGAAGTCAGACCAACGGCGATTTGGATAAAACAACCCACTGCTTTCACCCACCATACCGGTGCCAGAATCCGATCCAAATCCTACCTTTTGAAATAATCCCACTAAATAATCTTTGGGTACCAACTGAGTTACTTTAGCAACGCCCATATTTGAGGAATATTTTAAAATTTCGCGCAGCGTCATCTCACCGTGGTTACGGGTATCTTGTACTAAGCTGCCGCCTAATCGCATCCAACCTGGGTAGGTGTCAATGGTGTCATCGGCCTTAATTGCGCCGTAGTCTAGCCCAGCTAAAATGGCTAGAGGCTTAACGGTTGAACCTGGTTCAAACAAATCTGTAATAGCACGGTTACGGCGCTTATGCGGGGCAGCGTCATTTAAATTATTAGGATTAAACGATGGGCTATTTACCATAGCCAATACTTCGCCGGTTTTAACATCTACCACCATGGCAGAGCCAGATGTGGCTTTATAAGTAAGCACTGCCGATTTTAGTGCTTTGTAAGCAATACCTTGAATGCGCTGATCAATACTTAAGTGAATGCTTTCGGGCTCTACACGCTCTCGCTCGTCAAGTACTGCAACTTCACGGCCTTGGGCGTCTTTACGAATTGTACGACGGCCTTCTTCACCTGTAAGGGCATTTTCGTAAAGCTTTTCTATGCCTTCAATACCCTTACCATCAATATTTGTGAAGCCAATAATATGCGCAGTTACTTCGCCTGCGGGATAATAGCGTTTTGACTCGTCGAGTAAATGAATGCCTGGTAGGCGTAAATCACCAATGTAATTTGCCACTGCGGGGGTTACTTGACGCTTTAAATATACAAAGCGGCGCGTTGGATCGTTTAGCAAGCGTGAGTTTATTTTTTTAGGTTCTAAACGTAAAACATCGGCAAGCTCACGCCAGCGCAAATCGTTTTTATAATAAAGTGCAGTACGCTTATCTAGCTCAGCAATATTTTCTGCTAATGCTTGGTGATCTTCACCATTTTTACGTGCTTGCCTTAGTACTTTAGATACCAATGATTTGTGCAGTGCTTTGGGGTCTGCATACACACTCACTACAGGTACACTTACCGCTAATTCTTTACCATTGCGGTCAAATATCATGCCTCGTTGTACATGCAGTTTTTCAACTCGCACCGTACGCTTATCGCTTTCTGAGCGGGCTTTATCTGGTTCTAATATTTGCAAATAAGCAGCACGGGCTACCAGTGTTACAAACACTAAAAACACCACTGCGCAAACTAAAGTAAAGCGCCATGTGATTAAATTATTAACCGGTTTTTTGCCGCGAGTTCTCATTGTAGTATTATCACCTGCTCATCTTGGCTGGTTGGCCGTTTCATTTTTAACTGCGATATAGCAACTTCTTCAATGCGCGCATGCTGAGAGTAAAACTCTTCTTCTACTAATAAGTAACGCCACTCTAAATCTAATTCGTCGCGTTGTTGCAGTAACGAGTCTTGCTCGATAAGTTGCCCTCGCGCAAGGTGCGTTATTTGCACCAAAGTTAAACTAGAAGCGAGTATCACAACCAATAAGGCCGAGGTAAGCTTATTAGCACCTAGGCCTTTAATTATTTCAAAAAATAAATTAGGTTGACGATAGCTCGCTTTTTTACTCATCCCAGCCTCTGCGCAATCCTAAGTACAGAGCTACGTGAACGTGGGTTACGCTCTACTTCTGCAGCGCTTGGCTTAATGGCTTTACCCACAGCTTTTAATGTCAAATTTTGATTTATTTGTGCGTCAGTTAAAGGTAAACCTCGAGGTAGCGTCTCGCCACGGCTTTGCTTTCTAATAAATTGTTTTACAATACGATCCTCTAAAGAGTGGAACGAAATAACAACTAAGCGACCACCTGGCTTAAGAACTTTAATCGCAGATTGTAATGCTGTTTGAATTTCTTCTAATTCACTATTTATATAAATGCGAATAGCCTGAAAAGTTCGTGTAGCTGGGTGTTTAAATTTATCTTTAACCGGTACCGCTTCATCTACCAAGTCGGCAAGCTGCTTAGTGGTGGTAATTGGCGTATGTTCGCGAACTTCCAGCACTTTGTGCGCAATGCGCTTACCAAACTTTTCTTCACCTAGTTTTTTAATAACATGGGTAATATCGTCAAGTTCAGCTTCGGCCAGCCACTGTGCAGCACTGCGCCCTGTGGTTGGATCCATGCGCATATCTAGCGGGCCATCTTTCATAAAGCTAAAGCCACGCAGTGCATCGTCAAGCTGTGGCGACGACACGCCAATATCAAGTAAAATGCCATCAACTTTGCCAATCAGATCGTTTTGCTCAGCCACATCGTATAGGTTTGAAAAGCGTGTATGAGCAATTGCAAAGCGTGGATCATCTACAAATTTTTCAGCCGATTTAATTGCTTGTGGATCTTGATCTATGGCCTGTAGGCGACCTTCACTACCAAGGCGCGCTAATATTTGACCTGAATGACCGCCACGTCCAAAAGTGCCATCCATGTATATACCGTCTGGCTTAATTGCAAGTGCATCTATGGTTTCGTCCATAAGCACGGATACGTGTTCAAATTGTGCTGTCATTAGCTATTGTTTGCCTTTTATTGTGCCGTTAGAGTGTGAAATTATCTAAATCTGGGTGTGGTTCAAAATCACCAAGCCTTTCAAGCTCTGTATCTTGGCGCATTTGCTGATGCCAACGCGCTTCATCCCATATTTCAAATTTATTCATTAAACCAACTAGCATGATTTTTTTGCCAAGATCTGCATGGGCGCGCAACGAAGGCGCTAGCAAAATCCGGCCATTTTTATCAAGTTGATATTCAGTAGCATTACCCAGCAACATGCGCTGCATACGACGGGCTCGTGGGTTCATATTAGATATTTTTGCTAGGCGGCTTTCTATTTCTTGCCATTGTGCCAATGGATATAACCATAAACACGGCTCATTTAATGCGACGGTACAAATAACCGTTCCCTGATCTTCAGACAATAGATCGTCTCGGTACTTAGTGGGTACCGCAAAACGTCCTTTATCATCCAAACTCAGCGAACTTGCGCCACGAAACATAAAAAGCCTACTTTAAAATTGTTTTAATCAACACTTTTGATTAACCCGATCCATTTTGATCCACTATAAACCACTTTTTACCACAGTGCTCCAGTTTAGGGCTTGACAAGGCTTTTTGTCAAGTAATCAGGCTTCCTTTAACGCGTCTCAAAGCTAGAAAAAATAAGGCTTAGCGTAAAGCGATTGAATTAAGTGGGAAAAAATGGAATTCGTGGTGAGATTTTTTCTTATCATTTTAAGTAACCTTTCGTTTACACTTTTTGCTTACTGAATAACCAGTGAACAATTACAAATTTTAAGGCATGATTTAGCCATTTGTAAAATTTACTCAATTATATGGCAATTGTTACGACTCAAGTTAAAGCTGGCCAACCGTAAAACACATATATTAATATAAATCATGTAGTTAAAGTTATTTTAAAGTTGGTTTGATCATTGCAGCTATATACTTACCAATAAATTTTTTTAACTTTATTTTTATTAAGGATTGATTATGGCTACTGCAACAAATACTAAAACATCAACAACTACAGCGACTAAACCTGAAGTTAACGAAGCACCCTTTACAGAAAAAGCAACATCGGCTGCACACGACGCAGTAGATGCACTTTCTAGTAAAGCAGCCGTAGCAGAGAGCAGCGTAAGAAAAGGGGCAACTAGCTCTGCTGAAACACTGAGTGAAAAGCAACTCATTGCCCGTGAAAAACTAGGTGAATATACATCTAAAACACGCACCCTTGCAGCAGAGAACCCATTAGCAACAGCTGGAATTGCATTTGCCGCAGGTATGCTAGTAACTGCATTGTTTCGTCGTAAGTAAACAATGATGAATAATCCACAAACAACAGCGACCAAGGATGGTGACGCTCAAAATCAAACGGCCCAAGACGCGAGCCAAAAGGAAGATTGGCAAGATCATATTGCTAAGCTTTTAGCCTATTCTGAGCAAATTAAGGATGACTACAAAACGCAAGGCAAACTTACCAAACAATTAGCAAAAGCTGAGTGGCATTTGTCGCTCAGATCACTTGCACTCATTACTATACTTTTGGGTTGTTTTGCCAGCGGTTTGATTTTGTTGTGGATTGTTTTATTGGGCGCAATTGGCTTTGGAGTTTATGAGTTATTTGCCTCTGTATGGCTAAGTATAGCAACCGCAACTTTACTACAAGTTATAGGCTTAATTTGGCTTTGGAAAAGTGCTATTTATTTAAGTAACAAAATTGGCTTTAGTAAAACATTACGTAGCTTAAAACAGTTATTTAACCTGAATTCTGGTTAAAAGATTTACTAACGTATTGAATCATAGCTATGTTTAAATTTATTTTTTCTAGCCAGAAACTTTCAGTGAAAACAAGACGAATTGACGCGTCAATAGCTGGCCTATTGCAAGTAAATTCAACGCAGTTAGCGCTTAAAGTAGCTGTTTGAGATAGATTTATTATCCAAAGTTCAGGTTATTTAACCTTCAAGGAGATAACAATGCTGGTTAACTATTTAATTCAGTCGCCAAACAAAGCGGTGAATAATCTTAGTAAACAAATGGATTTACAAAGTGAATTAAAACGCCAACATCACATGGCGTTTAAGTACAGATTAAAACGCTTTGCGGTTACCAAAGTTGGTATTTCAAGCGCATTTTTAGCCGGTGCTGTTGTGCAGGCTAGTAGTACTAAATCTGGTTTAATCAAAAAATATGCTTGGCTAGCAAGATTATTAGCTTAATGGATAAAACCAGTGCCGCGCAATAAATAATAGCGCAGCACTAATTGATAGCTTTAGCCTTTGTTAAGCGGCTTAATTGATCATTGATCATAAATCGGCGATTCTAAATATTACCAAACTCACCGTTTTGATAATCACGAATAGCTTGCTGAATTTCAGCTTCAGTGGTCATTACAAATGGCCCCATGTGAGCAATTGGTTGTTGAAGCTCATCACCAGCTAAAATAAGCACACCTGCTCCTTGCTCTGTATATAAGTCAATGTCACTCCCTGGTTCTAGTATTAACAGCTGTTTTGCTGCAATAACGTTACCTGCTTGCGTAGTTAACGAACCGGTATGAATATATAGCATCACTTTTTGCTGGCTCAGTGGTGGCAACTCAAAACGCTGTCCTGCAGGTAAAGTTACATCAGCTAAAGCGGCATTTGCAGCGAGCGTTTGTAGGCTTGATGTTAAAGCCTGATCGGCAAACTGCCATGTGCCTGCCAATGCTTTAAGTGTTACTCCATTATCATTGGTGGCAACTGGCGCAGGATGCGCTGTTGTATCTTGGTAAATTGGTGCGCGCATTTTTTCTGCACTGGGCATATTGATCCATATCTGAAAACCATGTAACCCTTCATTGGCATCTGCCAATGGCATTTCACTATGCATTACCCCTTTACCTGTACTCATCCATTGTACATCGCCTGCTTTTATGGCCTTTTTATTACCCATTTGGTCACGGTGTTCAAAGCCACCTTTAATAATATAGGTAAAGGTTTCCATACCACGATGAGGATGCGCAGGAAAACCGCCAATGTAATCGTTTTTATTATCTGACTTTAGTTCGTCAATCATTAAAAAGGGATCTAGGTGCTTGCCATCAAAACCGGGAATTCTACTAATATTAACGCCATCACCATCTTGGGTTGCGTGCGCACTTAGTTGTTTAATTACTTTCATTTTATTGCTCCAATAAAGTAGATAACACTATTTAATCACACTGAAAATTTACGTATATATGTTTAATTCGTACCATTTATTCTTTTTAAACGAATTTTAGCTTTTATCCTAAAACATTACTGTTATAAAATGACTTGCTGTTATAGTAGTTATTACAGCTGATTTTTGATTTAATAAGCAATGCTTTAATCCTTATTATTTATATGGTTATTAAACAAAAAGTTAGCTACAATTATTTTTGGCGTAAATCTCTATTAAGGCATTATTATTTTTACCACTTCACTTAAAAATCAGCTTTACCGTTTGCTTATTTTATTTAGCATTCCTGGGGTCGCTGTGATCATTTTTACGTTATTACTAGAACGTAGCTATTCAATTAAGCAAAGTGAGCTACAAGCAACCAATATTGCCAACCGTTTTTCATTACAACAAAAAAATATGCTTGATGATATTGAGCGTTTAGCGCGCTATATCGCACAACAAGAAAGCAAGCATGATGAGCTGCTAACCACCTGCCCTGACTATTTTGAGCTATTTAAGTCACTCTACAATAATGTTGCTAATATTGGCATGATTGACTTGCAGGGGAATATTAGTTGCGCCACATCGGGGCAAGTAAAAAATATAAATATTGCAGATAGAGATTATTTTAAAAATGCATTAAATAGCGACATGCTATCTGTAGGCTATTTTCAGCTAGATCGAAGTTTACAAACAACAACGGTGAATTTTGCGCTGTCGTTAAAAAATACCGCTGGGGTTACCAAAGGCGCTGTTATAATTGTGATTGCCTTAGATTGGTGGAATGCAGCAATAAATGAAATTAACTTACCTGATGGATCGTTAGTTGCCATTGTTGATTCTAACACTAAAATTTTAGCTCACTACCCCAAAAACACTACTTTAATAGGTAATAGCATTGCCCAAAGTTATGTGGAGTCGATGCAGGCTGATTCTCATTTTATTACAGATGAGCAAGGTATTATCCGTATTTTTTCTCGCTCAACTATTTATAACGATCCACATAATAACAACTTAGATATTTATATTGGTTTACCCGTCACCGATGTTTTAGCACAAATAAATCATAACTTTATAATCTCTTTAACTGTATTTATAATCTTTTTATTACTGCTAACATTTATTGCCTACAAACTACTTAAAGTAAGTATTTTTACACCTATTAATAACCTAACTAAAGCAACCGACAGCTTAGCAAATGGCGTTATGCCATCTGAGCAAAATGACACTCCTAACAGCCCCGAACTCAAGGTTTTATATCAACGCTTTAAAATAATGGCTGAAACTCGCTTAGCTACTGAGACTAACCTTAAAAATAAACACGATGAGTTAACCAGTTTATTAAGTGCGCTGCCAGATAGTTACTTAAAGATTAACAACAAAGGTGATGTTTCTAATATTGGGGGATCATTTAATATTCCTGATGTTACGCAATCGGTAAACAACTTAACTTTAGCTAGTTTTGTTACTGAGCGTAATGCACAGTTAATTCTCAATAACCTCCCTACTTCAACTTCAAAAAGCTCAAGTAACTTAGAGTTTACCTTGCAAAGCCAAACTGATATTAAAAGCTTTGAAGCCAGAATAAACCCAATGCAAACTAACCATGAGTTTGTAGTAGTGCTACGCGATATAACCCAGCGCAAACAAAATGAAGAAGCCCTACACTTAGCGTCGCTTGTGTACGATAACAGTAGTGAAGGAATGGCTATAACCGATGAAAATGGCATTATATTCGATGTTAACCCTGCTTTTAGTAAAACCACGCTTTTTTCTAAAGAAGAAGTAATTAATAAAACGATCAGTGTTTTGTCCTCTGGCAAGCACGATAAGACATTTTATCAGGCTCTGTGGGCAGAACTAACAAGCACGGGGCGTTGGCAGGGAGAAATTATTAATCGCCGTAAAAATGGTGAGCTTTACGTGGAATGGTTAACTATAGATACTGTGTATGATGACAATAACATGCCGGTTCGTCGTATAGCCATATTTACAGACTTAACAGAAAAAAAACAAGCCGATGCGCTTATTTGGAAACAAGCTCACTTTGATCACCTTACTGACTTACCGAATCGATTAGAGTTAAAAAAACGTTTAAATGAATGTTTTACGCGTGTAGAAAATAATGCCGAGCAACTGGTTATTATGTTGCTCGACATAGATCACTTTAAAGACGTTAACGACACTTTAGGGCACCATTATGGTGATGCTTTACTTAAATTTGTGTCGCAGCGTATTTTAGAGTCAGCAAAAAATGCCGAGTTTGTTTCCCGCATTGGCGGCGACGAATTTGTAATCGTATTTAGTAAAATTAAAGAACAGCATATAAAGCAAATAGCTGAAAATATTTTACTTAGCTTGTCATCGGCTATTTATATTGAAAACGAAGAGTTGTTTATTAGTGCCAGTATAGGTATTGCCTCAGCCCCTAATGATGGCGAAAATACTGAGCAGTTACTCAAAGCAGCAGATCAAGCAATGTATAAAGCAAAAGTTAATGGCCGTAATGGCTTTGAATTTTTCTCCCATGACATGCGCGAAAAAGCGCAAATGCGCATGCTGCTACTTAAAGAATTACGAACAGCAATAGAGCTTGAGCAGTTTGAATTGTTTTATCAACCTATCGTCTGCCTAAAAGACTTGCACGTACACAAAGCTGAAGGATTAATTCGTTGGCGTCACCCTGAAAAAGGCTTAATAAGCCCTGCTGACTTTATTCCGTTAGCTGAGGAAACCCGACAAATAAATATACTTGGGCAATTTGTTTTCTCCCAAGCATTACAAACACTCAATGATATAAAAGCACACATAACCAATGATTTTCAGCTGAGCGTTAATGTATCGCCAATACAGCTATCTACCCCAGATAGCGGGATAGATGAGTGGGGAGCTATGCTTAATGCAGCAAACCTGCCTGCATCATCAATTGTTGCTGAAATAACAGAAGGCTTAATGGTCAACCCTGAGGCTTTAACACAAAGCCGTTTAAAGGCACTGGTTCAGTCGGGAATGCAATTAGCCCTTGATGATTTTGGCACCGGTTACTCTTCTCTCGCTTACTTACAAGAAATGGATACCGACTACCTTAAAATAGATAAACGCTTTGTTGATAACATTAATAAAGGTAGCCAGGAGCTGGTATTGTGCGAAACCATTATCGTTATGGCGCATCAGTTAGGGTTAAAAGTAATTGCTGAAGGAATAGAAACCAAGCAGCAAATGCAACTGTTACTTGAAGCTGGTTGCGACTATGGGCAAGGCTATTTATTTTCAAAACCCTTACCTAAAGAGCAGTTTATGAGCTTACTAACCACAAGCCAAATCATTGCACTAAAATAACCACAGCGTTAGGCACCAAACATTACCCAAGTACTCTATTATGAGTACTTGTAAAGTTACTTACCTATTAAGCTCTTTCACATCAAGATGATCGGCAACATAGGCTCCGCGCTCACCTCTTTTTTTATCTGGGCCTATTGTACTATCTATTGCAGTTTGTTGCTCTGAGGCAGCATTAATTGTCGCCCCTAAAATTACAATATAAGCACTAATGTATAGCCACATCAGCATAATAACCACCCCACCTAACGAGCCATAAGTTTCGTTATAACTGGCAAATTTCGATACATAAAATGAAAAACCAATTGAAGCGACTATCCATAAAATTGTCGCAATAACAGATCCTAAGGTGATCCAACGCCATTTAGCAGGTTTACGATGCGGCGCGTAACGGTATAAAAGCACTAAGGCAAAGTTAAAAGTAAATGCTAATAATGGCCATGAAATAAACGTGATGAGTAAATCTATATTTTCTTTTAATCCCACTAAATTAAGTACTACCGGTAAAATACCAATAATTAACAGCGCAAAAATAGCCACCACAATAGCGCCAATCGAAAACAGAAAGCGTACAAGTTGTGCTTTAAAAAATGAGCGTTTTTCATATTCCTGATAACTTATATTACAGGCTGTAATTAATGCTTGGCTGCCCTTTGAACTACTCCAAATAGTTAATATTAATGTGCCAATTGCGCTCAAACTCAAGCTAGTACTTGAGCTTTGGGCGATACTGGCTATTTGTGACAAAATTAACTCTCCGGTACTCTCTGGTAGCAGCTCAATTACCTGACTTAAATGCGCCCCTATATCTGTAGGTGATGCAAAATAGGCATAAATAGATACAAGTGCAGCAAGCGCTGGAAAAATAGCCAGTAACGCATAAAATGCCACGCCAGCGGCCACTAACGATAAATTATCACGACTCATTTGAGTAAAAATACGCTTAGTAATATCCCACCAACCAAGCAACGGAATATTTACTGGTTGCTGTGCATCTTGACCACGTTTTACATCGCTCATTTTAACTCCTTTGTTATATAGCAGTAAGAGAGCAAAATGTTTGCCAACACCAATGCGCTTGGTATTAAACTTGCTATTATTGTTTATAAAGATGATTTAACACGGATAACCCCCATGCTCAGTGCTTTAAATAACATTATAATTGCAGTTAATGCAGCCCCTGCTACTCCAAGCATTAAAGCCGATGTATTGTCGTGGGCGTTTTTGCAAGAGCAAAGCATGCAATTCCTACATGTAGTAGTGCAAACCTTACCCACCCTATTTTTAGGGATTATTATAGTTGTAATAAGTTACATCCTTGCCAGGCCGTTATCACGCCTATTAATTAAACCTATTGAATATTTAACCGATAGTGCACTTATTCATCTGGTTATAAGACGAAGTATAAGTATTTTAATCCTACTATTGGGTATTTACTTATTTTTACGTTTAGCTGGGCTGACACAGTTTGCCGTAGCTATAATGAGTGGCACAGGTTTGATAGGGCTTATTCTCGGTTTTGCATTTAGAGATATTGCCGAAAATTTTATAGCTAGTTTATTATTAAGCATACAACGCCCTTTTAAAATAGATGATGTAATTGAGGTAGAAGGCCGCCTCGGCATAGTTAAAAAAGTAACCGCTCGCGCAACCACTTTAGTTGACTACGACGGTAACCATATTCAAATACCTAATGCCACTGTGTACAAAAATATTATTAAAAACCTCACTGCCAACCCTAAAATGCGCGGCAAAGTAGAAATAGGCATAGGGTATGATAACGATATACGCAGCGCACAAACCCTAGCCCTCACAATTGCAAACCAACAAAACGCAGTATTAACCGATCCACCTGCGCAGGTATTAATTAAAAACCTAGGCTCATCAACAATTAACTTTACGTTATTTTTTTGGGTTAATAGCGAGCAGTTCAGTACCGCTAAAGTGGCCTCACAGCTAATGCGAGAATTAGTAAACGAATTTACTAGTCATAACATCAGCATGCCAGACGATGCCAGAGAACGCATTATACTTAGCGATCCTAACCTTGAAGCTGTAACCCCAGAAAAAAGTGAGCCTATAGCGCCAACTAAAAAAGTATCAGAAACACAAGCTCAAGCCAAAAACTTAGATGACGTAAGTAGCGACACCGATGAAATACGCGAGCAAGCAGATCAATCCCGCGATCCCGAGCAAGGTAAAAATATTATCTAGTTAAAAATCAGGGAGCTAGTTTTATAAGGTCGTATCAGGTTATATCGAGCCTACTTTTATTTTAGACACAAAAAAGCCCGCAGTTTGCACTGCGGGCTTTTTATTGAATGAGTGAGTTAGCCGTATAAGCCGGGTTCTGTCCTTTCCGAAGAAAGTGATAATCATTCGTCTAGGCCATAAATCGCTCTATGGCTCAAGCAACCTACCCGGTTCCAACGTGGGCCACGCCATAAGGAACCCTATTTGGTCTTGCTCCGAGTGGAGTTTACCTTGCAACCGACTATTACTAGCGGCCCGGTGCGCTCTTACCGCACCCTTTCACCCTTACCAATCCGAAGATTGGCGGTCTTCTCTCTGCTGCACTTGTCGTGGGCTCGCGCCCCCCAGCCGTTAACTGGCACTCTGCCCTATGGAGCCCGGACTTTCCTCCCCCTGATCATTTTCGTCACAGGCAGCGATTATCTTGGCTAACTCGGCGCGGATTATACCTGAGGATAATGCCAAGCGCAGTAAAGATTTACCCTTTTTCGTCAATTATTGTTTTATACAGCGCATTTTTTTTCATACCAAAGTAATCGGCTACAATACCGCAGGCTTTTTTCATTGGCATTTCGCTTTCAAGCAGCGCTAGCATTTTACGTGCTTCAGGCGGTACGTCGTCTATTAGCTTAGGTTTACCCGGCAACATGAGTACTATTTCGCCGCGCTGCTTGGTAGGATCGTTAGTTAAAAATGCTTTTAACTCACTCACACTGCCATTAAAAAATGTTTCAAAGGTTTTAGTCAGCTCTTTAGCAAACACCACTTGCTGATCATCGCCAAGTGCCTCGGCTAAGTCATCAAGGCTTGCCATAATACGATGGGTACTTTCATACATTATGCTAGTAATGCCAGAATTAACTGCATCAATAAAAAATTCTTGGCGTGCTTTACTTTTTGCTGGTGTAAAACCAACAAATTGAAAGCGATCAGTTGGTAAGCCAGAACAGCATACAGCGGTTATTGCAGCGCATGCTCCAGGAATGGGTGTAACATGTGCGCCTTGCTCGCGGCATAAATTAACCACCGCATAGCCAGGATCGCTGATCAAAGGTGTGCCTGCGTCTGATACTAAGGCTATATTTAAGCCTTGATTGAGCTGATCGATAATTTGTTGTGCTTTTTGCTTTTCGTTATGATCGTGTAAAGCAAAGGTTTTAGCCTTGATACCAAAGTGGCTAAGTAGCTTGCCAGTATGGCGTGTGTCTTCAGCAGCGATTAAGTCAACTTGCGATAATGTCGCGATTGCACGCTGACTTAAGTCGTCATAATTGCCAATTGGGGTGGCTACAATGTAAAGAGTGCCAATTTTCTGTGAATTCTCCTCATTTAACATTGAGGTCTCCTGCGTCAGTCAGTAATATAAGCAAATCGCGTTAACGTATTGGGAAATCATTGTGCGACTTAAACTAGTTAGTCTATTAATTATATTGTCAGGGTTATCGGCGTGTAGCACAACCGAAAAACCAACTAAAAACAGTGATAACTTCAGTAACAGTGCCAATGCACTAAAAAACCAAGCTAATAGTGCGTTATCTATCTACCAATTGGCGAAAAACCGCCAAGGTGCCGATAAAATACAGCTACTTTATAGTGCCCGCGATGCTGCAGTGAATGAGCAAAGTTGGTCGTTATTAGAAAAGGTATGCGGTGAGTTAGAATTAACCCCAAGTGTTGATCAGATTCAAAATCGTCTTTATATTGCGTTTGCGCAAAAGCAGCAAAATAAAAACGCTCAAGCGTTAGTTATTTTGCAGTCTTTAGATGGTCAACTTAAACAGCCTGAACATTTTGCCTGGCATCAATTTTTAACCGCCAGTGTGTATGCATCGCAAGACTTTGCGAAACGCGCAGCCCCTTACTTTTTTGCAGCGTCTGAGTCTGCTACTAAAAACAATATTGATATTGCACAGCTAAACCAAAACTTATGGGATAACTTAAAAAAGCTTTCCTCTTATACACTTGAACGCTTTAACAGAGGGTCGGTTATTCAACAAGGTTGGGTTAACCTTGCTTTGTACCATCAAGTTTATGCTGGCAGTGCCGTTGAACTTGACCAAGCTATTAATAATTGGTTGAGACGCTACCCCGGGCACCCTGCTAAAGTAGTTTTATCTAAACAAGATGAGTTAGTGAATGACTTAACGCCTGTAATAATAGAGCGTTTAGTTGTACTACTGCCGCAATCTGGTGCTAATGAACGCTTAGGTGATGCACTTAAAGCCGGCGTGCTCGCAGCACTTGATCAGCAAAGCATTAATGAAACCATTTTTATTGATGAAAACAGTGATGTTGATGAAATTACGGCTAAAATAGCGCAAATAAAACCCGACTTTGTTGTTGGTCCACTGTTAAAAGCGAATATAGATAAACTTGCTAATGCGCAAGTGCTTATAGACATACCTACTATGCATTTAAATACCTTTGATGGTGAGCGGCTTTCGTTACAGCACTACTTTTTTGCCCTTAACCCCGAGCATGAAGTACAACAAGCATTAGAGCACTTTTTAGCTCAGTGCTACCAAAAGCCTATGTTACTTGCGCCTAATAATGCAAACGGGCAGCGTTTGGTTGATTACTTTAACCTGCAGTGGCAACGCTATAGCGAAACCAAACCACAAATTGGCTTTTATAACAGTAATCAAGACATGCCTGATACGATTACCAGCTTACTTGAGGTTGATAAAAGTAAAGAGCGGATCAAAACCGTTAAAACTTTATTTAAGCAAGAAGTCGAAAACGAAACACGCTCGCGCAGCGATATAGACGCTATTTATATCTTAGGCGATGCAATAGAAACCCGTTTAATAAAGCCGTATTTAGACGTTAATGTAAGTACATTTGCTGATAGGATCCCGCTTTATGCTAGTTCTAAAAGCCATAGTAGCCAAATTGATCGTACCGATAAAGGCGACTTAGATGGCTTATACTTTACCGAACTTCCTTGGATGTTAAAGTCGCAAATTAAACAGCATAATCTTCGCCAGCAATACGAAACATTGTGGCCAGAGCACGCCGATATAAGTCAGCGTTTATTTGCTATGGCCTACGATGCAGTAACTATATTACATGACATTAAACAACTAAGTCTTTCCCCTGGGAATCAGTTTAGCGGTTTAAGTGGTAAGCTCTCGGTTAATACCAGCGGGCATATTGAACGCACATTAGACTGGGCACAATATACCAATCGTCGGATTAAGGCTGTGCAACTAAAAACACAACGCCCTGTACCATTATTTATGCAATCAGCCAGTGACTTATACATTACCGAATAACTAAGGGGGCGACATGTCTTGGTTTAAACAGCTGTGGCAAAACAGTCGTGAAAAAGGCCAGTATTATGAGCTCCAGGCACAAAAGTATTTAGTTTCTCAAGGGTTAACAGCAATTGAGCGTAACTATTACTGCCCCTTTGGCGAACTTGATGTAATTATGAAAGACGGTAACACTTTGGTTTTTGTGGAAGTTAAGTTTCGTAAAAACCACGCTCGCGGCGGCGCTAATTACGCATTAAGTATACAAAAACAAGCACGCTTAAAACGCAGTATTTATCATTACTTAGCCGCTAAAAACCTAACAAATCAGCCGTTAAGAATCGATTATGTAGCAATCACTGGAGAGCCGTCTATGCATATTAACTGGCTCAAAAACGTATTTTAAAAACAAAGAACTAGGTATAAATTGTTGGTATTCTATGCAAGACACAATTAAAGAAATTTTTACAGAAAGCATTCAGGTACAAATAGCAGCGGGTGAGGTATTACCCAGTGCATTAGAGTCAGCCGCTTTTACCATTGCTCAAAGCCTGATCAACGGCAATAAGCTTATTTGTTGCGGTACAGCTAACTGCCATATGCTTGCTCAACACATGGCAGGTGTTTTAGTTAATCATTATGAAACCGAGCGCCCTTGCCTGCCAGCTATTGCTTTATCGCAAGAGAGTATTAACTTAGGGCAAAGTACTCAGGTTGACGATTACGACACGTTTGCTCGTCAAGTACGTGCCTTTGCTCAACAAGGTGACTTACTGCTGGCACTGGCTATTAATGGTAATGAAAAACAAATTATTTCAGCGGTAGAGGCGGCACTAACTAAGGATATGAAGGTCATAGTTATGGTTGGTGATGACGGCGGTGAGCTAGTTGGTTTACTTGGCCCTAATGATGTTGAGATTAGAACGCCTTCTAAACGCCCAAGCCGTATTATTGAGTCGCATTTAGTTAACTTACATTGTTTAAGTGAACTGGTTGATTTAACGCTTTTCCCGCAGGATGAAAATTATGTTTAAACGCTCCCTTATTATTTTAGGCACGGTTGTATTACTGCAAGGGTGTGCAGCCGCAGTGGTTGCTGGTACTGCTAGTGCAATAACAGCTGCAAACGATCGTCGCACAATTGGCTCTCAGATCGATGACAGCAATATTGAAATAAAAGCTAGCATTGCAATTAGTGAAGTAGATCGCTTGCATAAATTTGCTCATATTAGCGCTGTAAGCGTTAATGGCATTGTTTTATTAGTTGGCCAAGTTGCCAATGAAGAAATGAAAAACGAAGCTAATAGAGCCATTGAGAGTGTTGCTGGCATTCGAAAAATACATAACCAAATTCGTATTGGTTCAAATATTGGGGTGACTACCCAAACTCATGACTCTTGGTTAACCTCAAAAGTAAAAGCACAGCTATTAACCGCTAAAAATATTAGTAGTAATAATATTAAAGTAGTGACTGAAAATGCCGAAGTATTTTTGATGGGTTTAGTTTCTGACGCAGAAGCAGAGCAAGCAGTAAATATTGCGCGTAATGTATCGGGTGTTGAGCGCGTAATTAAAGTATTTGAATATTTGTAAAGATAGCTGGTTCGATGAATATAAAAGCCTTGTAGTTAACACTGCAAGGTTTTTTATACCGGTGGGAAAACCCGCCGTTACAACAATCAACCTTAACCCACTTCTCGCAGCCCACTCCCGCAAACTTTAAGGCATAAAGCCTTAAGCTAAACTTTGTGCTTGGCTTAATCTCTACCTAATACCTAATACCTAAAACCTTTTACTTTTATACAGACATAAAAAAACCGCTTATTAGCGGTTTTTCTTTTATCATTAACAGATTATAAAATGTATTATTTTATAACACGTAAATGCGAACCTTTTTTCTTTTCAGGCTTTTCTGGTGGTGTTTCGTCAACATAATTTGCTGATGAATCAACACTTTCAAAATCTGGAGCAAAATCGTCTTCGTCCTCTAAAAACTCATCTGCTGTAAAGACCGTACCCTCGCCATTTTCACGCGCGTATATTGCAAGTACAGCCCTTAAAGGCACATACACTTGCATTGGCTGACCACCAAACCGCGCGCTAAAGCTAAGCTGCTCATTATCTAACGAAAACTGCGTTACCGCTGAAGGACTTATGTTTAATACAATTTGTCCGTCTTGCACAAACTGTGTTGGCACTTGTACTGCAGGGTAATCAGCGTCAACCACTAAATGTGGCGTGCATTCGTTATCAACAATCCAATCAAAAAAAGCGCGTAATAAATAAGGACGATTAGGCGTCATTATAAACGGATCTCACGCTCAGTTTCAGTTAAAGAAGCTTGGAATGATTCACGCTCAAATAAGCGGATCATATACTCTTTAAGCTCTTTAGAACCTGCACCGTTAAGCTCAATACCAAATTCAGGTAAACGCCATAATAGTGGAGCAAGGTAACAATCTACTAAGCTAAACTCTTCACTCATAAAGTAAGGTGCTTCGCTAAAGATTGCTGCAACCGCAAGCAATGCTTCTGTTAACTCTTTACGAGCTTGAGCAGCATCTGGTGCGTTGTTAGTGATTTTGTCAGCTAGGCTGTACCAATCAGTATCAATACGGTGCATCATTAAACGGCTACGGCCACGCATTACCGGGTAAACAGGCATTAGTGGAGGATGAGGGAAACGTTCATCAAGGTATTCCATGATGATATTTGCCTGATATAAACCAAGCTCACGGTCAATCAGTGTTGGCACTGTACCGTAAGGGTTAATTTCGTGAAGTGCCTCTGGCAGGTTATCTTTTTCAGCCAAATGAATATCTACACTTACACCTTTTTCAGCAAGTACAATGCGTACTTGGTGGCTATACATACAGTTAGCACCAGAAAAAAGGGTCATTACAGGGCGCTTATTGGCAGCTACGGCCATGCCTACCTCCATTAAATAACTAAAACAGCAATAGGGGCTTAAGCCCCTATTGCAAAATTACCTTTAAACATGTTCAAACTTAATGAACATCTCTCCAGTATTCTTTCTTAAGCATAAATGCCAAGATAAATAGGATGAATAAAAATCCAATTACCTTAATACCTATTGCTTCTGACTCAAGACGTGAAGGTTCACCCACGTACTCAAGGAAGTTGGTTAAATCGCGAGCGGCTTGGTCGTATTCATCTACACTTAATTCACCTGAGCCATCAGTTTCAGTAGCAACAATTCTGGTCACAGTATGACCATTCACTTCTACTTCTTCTGTAATAGCTGTTGGTAAGCCTTGTAGTTCTTGCAGAACATGCGGCATACCTACAGATGGAAACAATGTATTGTTTACGCCAAATGGACGTGATTCATCTTTGTAGAACGATTTTAAATACGTATATATCCAATCAGAACCACGAACACGTGCAACGTTAGTTAAATCTGGTGGCGCAGCACCAAACCACTTTTCAGCATCTTCTTTGGCCATCGCATTGGTAATATGGCTACCTACTTTTGAACCGTCAAAAATTAACTGTTCTGCGCCAATTTCCGTTGGAATACCGATATCACGAAAAGTACGTTCATAACGCTGGTATTGCATTTGATGACAAGCAACACAATAGTTCATGAACAATTTAGCACCGCGTTGCAACGAAGGCTGATCTGTTAGGTCATTACCAGCATCTAATAATGCCACTGAAGGACCTGCAGCCATTGCCGGCAACACATTAATTGATAAAGCAAATAAACCAATAAGTAGCTTTTTCATCATTTCAGTAACCTCTCAGGCAATGGCTTAGTTTTTTCATTCTTACTGTATACAAATAACAGTACGAAGAACATAAAGTAAGTCACAGTACATATCTGCGAAACAATTGTTTTCATGTCAGTTTGTGGTGTTGCACCAACCCAACCTAAAAGAACAAAAGTAACAACAAAGCCTGCAATGTTCCATTTGTGGAAACCACAACGGTAACGAACTGAGCGAACTGAACCACGATCTATCCAAGGTAATAACGCAAGCACTACAATAGATGCACCCATTGCTGCAACACCCATTAACTTATCAGGGATCGCACGTAAGATTGCATAAAATGGCGTAAAGTACCAAACTGGAAAAATATGCTCTGGTGTTTTCAGCGGGTTAGCCGCTTCAAAGTTTGGCGCTTCTAAAAAGAAACCACCCATGGCTGGCATAAAGAACACCACCCAACAGAACAATATTAAGAAACCAACCACACCCACAATATCTTTTACTGTGTAATAAGGGTGGAACGGGATCGCATCAAGAATATCTTTTTTATCAGTATAATATTCATGGAACTTAAACTTAGGTTTATCTTCTTCAGCTACCGTACCTTTTTTACGCTTGTTATCTACGCCTTCAGGGTTATTTGACCCTACTTCATGTAGTGCAACTATGTGTAAAAATACTAAAATCACGATAACTAATGGTAAAGCAATAACATGCAATGCAAAGAAGCGGTTAAGCGTTGCACCTGATATTACGTAATCACCACGGATCCAAAGTGTTAAATCATCACCTATAACCGGAATTGCTCCAAATAGTGAAATGATTACCTGTGCACCCCAAAATGACATTTGCCCCCATGGTAATAAGTACCCCATGAATGCTTCGGCCATTAGCGCTAAGAAAATAAACATACCAAATACCCACAGTAATTCCCGTGGTTTTTGATAAGAACCGTAGATCATGCCACGGAACATATGCAAATATACAACGATGAAAAACGCTGATGCACCGGTTGAGTGTAAATAACGTAATAACCAGCCATAATCAACATCACGCATGATGTATTCAACTGATGCAAACGCCCCCTCAGCAGAAGGTACATAGTTCATAGTTAACCAAATTCCTGTAAGAATTTGGTTAACTAGTACTAACATAGCTAGTGAGCCAAAGAAGTACCAAAAGTTAAAGTTTTTAGGTGCTGGGTACTGTGCAATATGCATGTTCCAGACACGTGTCAATGGTATACGGTCGTCTAGCCAACCAATAATCTTACCAAACATTAGGCCACTCCTTGTTCTTCGCCCACTAATATAGTGGTTTCATCAAGAAAAGTGTATGGTGGTATTTCTAGGTTTAATGGTGCAGGTACCGATTGGAATACACGGCCAGCCATATCAAACTTAGAACCATGACATGGACAGTAAAAACCGTCGTCAGTCCCTTCCACTTTTTCACCAAAGCCACCTTGTAAAAAGCTAGGTGAACATCCTAAATGAGTACAAATACCTACAGCCAAAAATATTTCTGGACGCAATGAACGGTAATCATTTGTTGATGATTCTAATTGTTGTGGCTCTTGCGAATGCGGGTCACGAAGTTGATCTTCATGTCCTTTCATTTGCTCAAGCATTTTTGGGGTCCGTGATACAACCCATACAGGTTTACCACGCCACTCGACACGTATTAATTGTCCTGGCTCAAGTTTGCTTATGTCTACTTCTACAGGCGCACCCGCAGATTTAGCTCGCTCACTTGGATTCCAAGACGCAATAAAAGGAACAGCAGCCCCAGCCGCACCAACACCACCAACAACAGAGGTAGCTATGGTTAAAAAGCGACGTCGGCCATTGTCTACAGGCGCATTGCTCATCCACTTATCTCCACTATGATTCTCAACACTTGCTATATTGAGAACATCAGTTACAGCAGGTTAATTTTTTTGAATTATAAAATAGAAACGATCATATTTAAATCCTTGTTTAAAACAAGGTTACTCACAGCCCCATGCTCGAATAATCCTGACTTGCTCAAAAAATAGATTAAGTTAGCTCGAGTATGAAGCCGAATGACTATCATATCGCTTCTGTAAAAATAATATACTGACTCAGGTCAACCTCACCAAAACAAGCAGTAACAACTGCATTTGCTAGGGCTAAACCTGCTCACATTATTTGCCAGCCAATTGTAGCAAAAAAATTCACCAATTAACTGATGGATTTAAACTAATTACGATAATTATTTAACTTTTTTAGTATTCACTGAGTGTTTTTTTACTTTTGCTCATTAAACACGCTGATTTTATCAATTACCTATCGTCAAAGTTACCATTTATTATGTCGCGAAAAACAAAAAACCCAGCATAAGCTGGGTTTTTGAATTCTTGATAACGTAAATATTAACGTTTTGAGAACTGTGGACGCTTACGCGCTTTCTTAAGACCCACTTTCTTACGTTCAACTTTACGTGCATCACGAGTTACGAAACCTGCTTTACGAAGTTGCGGACGTAGTGACTCGTCAAACTCCATAAGTGCACGAGTAATACCGTGACGGATTGCACCAGCTTGACCAGTTGTACCACCACCAGAAACGGTGATGTGAAGATCAAACTTTTCAGTCATATCAACAAGCTCTAGAGCTTGATGAACAACCATACGTGCTGTTTCGCGACCAAAGTACTCTTCTAAAGAGCGCTTGTTGATTACGATGTTACCAGTACCTGGGCGTAAGAACACGCGAGCACTAGAACTTTTACGACGACCTGTACCGTAGTATTGATTTGCCATGATGGTGCTCCTTAAATGTCTAGAACCTGAGGCTGTTGTGCAGCATGGTTATGCTCAGTACCTGTGTAAACTTTAAGTTTACGGTACATAGCGCGGCCTAAAGGACCACGTGGCAACATGCCTTTAACAGCTTTTTCGATGATCATTTCAGGCTTTGCAGCTTGAAGTTTATCAAAAGTAGTAGACTTAAGACCACCTGGAAAACCAGAGTGTGAATAGTACACTTTGTTTTTGAATTTGTTACCAGTTACAGTAACTTTTTCAGCGTTGATAACGATGATATAATCACCAGTATCTACGTGCGGTGTATATTCAACTTTATGCTTACCGCGTAGGCGGAGAGCGATTTCAGTAGCGATGCGACCTAAAGTTTTACCTTCAGCGTCAACTACGTACCAGTCACGTTTTACTGTTTCTGGTTTAGCAACAAACGTTTTCATTTATAAAAATCCAATGTTTTTCAATTAAAACCACAAGTAGTTAATATTAACTACTGCTCTAAGTTTGCTATAACCCCTTCGAGTTTTAGACTTTTGCGCCGCTCACAAGTGGCTAGACTATATGAAGGCATAGAACGCAACGTGGCAGGAGCGGGAGTATATCAGCACTTTTATTGCATTACTACCGGCGGGTTGTTTTTTCCACAAATTTTTTAACTGCTAGGCACTTTATATTAAAGAGACCTTCGCTGTGTATTGGGCTCTAGCATTGAGCCCTTTCCTCAAAAGAGTAAATTAGCCCTAAGACGCTAACTTTTATGCTAAATGCTCTTTCGCTAAATACTCTAGCGACTGCATTTCTTGTAAGCGACTTATGCAGCGTTTAAACTCAAAGCTTAAATTACCTTGAGTATAGAGCTCTGTAATGGGTTTTTCTGCCGAAATTATTAAAGTCACGTGGCGTTCGTAAAATTCATCTACTAATGCAATAAAGCGTCTTGCTGCGTCGTCATTCACTTGCCCAAATTGTTTTACGTTAGACAAAATAACTGTGTTATATAAACGGCTAATTTCCATGTAATCTACTTGGCTACGCGCGGTTTCACATAATTCGCTAAACTCAAACATTACAACACAATCAGATACTTTACGGGTTTTAATCATGCGCCCTTCAATTTCAATGGCGGTATTAGATTTACCCTGTTCGTGTGATAACTTATCAAAGTATTCAAATAGGTTTTTACCGGCTTGCTCATCGAGTGGGCTGTGAAATATCTCTGCCTGCTCTAAAGTTCTTAATCTGTAATCTATGCCCGAATCGACATTTACTATTTCTGTATTTGCATTAACAAGCGCAATCGCGGGCAAAAAGCGCGCGCGCTGTAAGCCATTTCGATACAACTCATCGGGAATAATATTCGACGTAGCAACTAACACTATGCCACGAGCAAACAGTGCTTCCATTAAGCCACCAAGTAACATAGCATCGGTAATGTCTTGAACGTAAAATTCATCAAAACAAATTATATCGGTTTCGGCTTTAAAAATATCAGCTACTATTTCTAGTGGATTTTCTTTTTTATTTAATTTTTTAAGCTCGTCATGTACTCGGTGCATAAAGCGGTGAAAATGCACGCGCATTTTACGCTGCCCCGGTAGTGCTTCATAAAAGGTATCAACTAAATACGTTTTACCACGCCCTACTCCGCCCCAAAAATACAAACCTTTTATAGGTGCAGGCTCTGTTTTATTAAATAGCTTTGCAAAAAAACCGGTAGGTTGCGGTTTTTCTTGAGTTAAATCATCATATAAGCGCTGTAAATGACGTACAGCATTTTCTTGTGCTGCGTCGTATACAAAGTCATCACGCTTGAGGTCTTGCTGGTATGTTTGCCAAGGAGTCATATCTATTTACAGTTAAAACGCAGTTTAATTTACAAAGCATATTAACACGCATCATTAGTCAGGGTATATTAGACTTAGTTTGATTTAAGATATTCGTTAGTTATTTTCCCAAAGAGGTGATATTTATGGGTACATTTACATGGGTCGGTTTAGTTATTATTGTTGCTATAGCCGCATTTTTCATCGGTGCATTTGTCACTAAAAAACAGTTCAAGCATGATGAATTAGAAGAGCAGGTTGAACAAGCAAAAAATACGCTAGAGCAATATCGACAAGATGTAGCTGATCACTTAGCAAATACTGGTAAGTTAGTAACTAAAATGAAAGACAATTACGATCAGTTACTTAGCCATGTTGAAGAAACTAATCAGTTGTTACTAGAGGACAGAAATAAAGCACCTGCTGAACCTTTTTTCTCTAAAGAGATGACTGAGCAGTTACAAGCTTCACTTAAAGAGCGCCGCTCAGATCGCTCTAACGCCGATGCACAGCCGGCTGATTACGTATCGGGTGAGTCTGGTTTGTTTGCTGGCGAAGCAAAATCTTCAACAGCATCTTGATGAACTTTTTTTCAACCCCATAGTCTTTAGATATAACAGCTTTGTTGTTTTAAAGGGCCTGTTTTTCTTTCGAGGTTGAATTTGCAGCAGTATGTTTGATTTTTAGGCAAGGCAGAGCCTGTGCCATGTGGTTATTTCACATAAACAGGCGATAACGCAGCATAAATAACAAACATGCGCTGCCCTTGGGTTCGTCCTAGGGGGAATTTACTCATTGTTGCTCGGTTTTTACTTAGCCCACTAGGTTACAAATCTCGCGCCGCGATTAAACCCCCTCTAGATAGAACAAATTACAATCCTGAAAGGTCAACAGGCCCTAAATAAACCGAAAAGGGCTGCTTTTAAAGTAGCCCTTTTTGTTTTCGCTTATCCTAAGTGGAGTAAACCCTGACTATGAAAATGAAATTATCACTTATCAGCGCAGCTATTTTGTCTACTAGCCTATTATTGAGCCCGGTTACGTCTTACGCAAAAATGCCGATTGCAGTAAATGGCCAACAATTACCAACACTTGCGCCTATGTTAGAGCAAATAACCCCTGGTGTTGTCAGTATCCAGGTGTCGGGCTCAAAAGAAATACGTCGCCGCGCCGATCCGCTGGAGTTCTTTTTTGGTAACCCACAACCTCGCAGTCAAAAACGTCAATTTAGCGGGTTAGGCTCAGGGGTTATTATTGATGCTAAGAAAGGTTATGTGGTCACTAACAACCATGTGATCCAAGACGCCGAAAAAATGATAGTCACCCTTGAAGACGGCCGAGAGTTTGAGGCAACCAAAATTGGCACTGATAAAGAGTCTGATATCGCCTTATTACAAATAGATGCAGATGATTTAACCGCAGTAAAGCTAGCTAACTCTGATAATTTACGGGTGGGCGACTTTGCTGTTGCCATTGGTAACCCATTTGGTTTAAGCCATACGGTTACATCTGGCATAGTAAGCGCACTTGGTCGCAGTGGCTTAAATATTGAAGGTTACGAAGATTTCATTCAAACCGATGCCGCTATTAACCAAGGTAACTCTGGTGGTGCATTAGTTAATTTAAATGGCGAGCTAATTGGAATTAACACCGCAATTTTAGGCGCATCTGGCGGTAACGTAGGTATTGGCTTTGCTATTCCTTCTAATATGATGAAAAACTTAGTCGATCAAATTATTGAACACGGTGAAGTTCGCCGTGGCTCGCTAGGAATATCAGGTCGCCCTCTCGATGCTGGGCTTGCCAAAGCACAGCAGCTTGACGTAAAACAGGGCGCGTATGTTATGCAAGTAATGGATAACACTGCAGCCAGCAAAGCGGGCATACAAGCAGGCGATGTTATTATTAGCATTAATGGTAGTGATATTAGCGGCTTTCATGAATTACGCAGTAAAATAGCAACCTTAGGCGAAGGCCGAGACGTTAAATTAGGTATTTACCGCGATGGTAAGATAAAAAACGTTAAAGTAACCCTAGATGGCGCATCTGGTATTACCGCAACAGGCGAAGAATTACACCCTGCATTTCAAGGTGCCACATTAGAAAACGTTAAGAAAAATAACGCTAAGGGTATTGAAGTTAGTACGGTAGATCCGCGCTCTCCTGCAGCGCGTGTTGGTCTTGAAGAAGGTGATATTATTGTGCAAGTAAATCGCCAGCGCGTAGAAAGCATAAATGATATGAACCAGATCATTGAAAACATCAAAGGCAACATTGTATTAGGGGTAAAACGCGGTCGTGAGTCTATATTTGTACTCATTCAATAATTTATAACCGTTAAAATGCAATAAAAGTAACAGCGGCACTTGCCGCTGTTATTTTTTTTGGCCATCATAAAGAGATTGCTCACTAACAATAAGAATCTTGTGCTAAAAATCTTAAAATTTATACTCCCTCCTCTATTTGCAGGCCTAGGTATTGCTTTTTTAGTGGTTTTTTTTAGTCCTAATATGCGCACTGCATTGCTGCCTAATGTGCCACTGCCCAGTGCTATGAGTAGCAACCATTTAAGCTTTTCAGATGCGGTTAAGCGTGCGGCTCCTTCGGTAGTCACCGTTTTTTCAGAAAGTATCTCTAAAGAACCACGCTATAAACAACAAAACACCGTACAAGAACTAGGTTCGGGCGTGATCATGTCGCAAGATGGCTATATTCTTACCAATTATCATGTGATTAATAATGCCGACCAAATACTGGTTATATTAACCGATGGCCGACGCTTTTTTGATGTACAGCTTATTGGTTTTGATACTATTACTGACCTTGCGCTCTTAAAAATTAATGCCGATCACTTACCTGTTATTCCTGTTAACGATGACTACTCATCAAGTGTTGGCGACATTGTACTGGCCATTGGTAACCCTTTAAATTTAGGGCAAACCATTACCCAAGGCATTATTAGCGCCACCGGCAAACAAAAAATCACCGACAGTCCTTATAATAATTTATTGCAAATGGACGCAGCCATTAATGTAGGCAATTCGGGCGGTGCATTAGTTAATTCCAATGGTGATTTAGTCGGTATTACTTCTGCGCAATTTAAAACTCGCGAAAACTTAAACATACAGGGAATATTTTTTGCGGTTCCTTACTCTTTAGTAAAAGAGGTTATGGCAAAACTAATTCGTCATGGCCGAGTGGTTCGTGGCTACTTAGGCTTTGAGGGGACAGCTGTAGATAGCACAGGCAAAGAAGTAAACGACAGCCTAACGCCCGTGGCAGGTATGCGTATTACTAACTTAGATCCACTAGGCCCAGCTTGGCAGGCCGGTATTGAAGAGCAAGATATTGTAATTGAAATAGCAGGACTTTCGGTAGCAAACCCACAAAAAGTGTTAGAAAAAATAGGCAATACCGAACCCGGTAAAGAAATAGAATTTGAGCTGTACCGCAATGGTAAAATAGAAAAAATAATGGTGACGGTTGCAGAGCTTGAAACTAAGCTTTAATAAAAAGGCCGGATAGCAAATTAGCTTATCCGGCCTTTAAAAATACCTTAACTAACTAAATAGTTATTTAACTACTTCTACGTTTAATATTAGCACCTAACGCGCTGAGCTTATCTTCAATGCGCTCATAACCTCTATCAACATGATAAATACGATCAACTATCGTTTCACCTTGCGCCACTATACCGGTTAAAATTAAACTGGCTGATGCACGTAGGTCGGTTGCCATAACTTGGGCACCGCTAAGAGTTTTTGTATCACCACAAATAGCTGTGTTGCCTTCTAAGCGAATATTTGCGCCCATACGTTGTAGCTCAGGTACATGCATAAAGCGGTTTTCAAAAATAGTTTCGGTAATGGTGGCACTACCATTAGCCACTACATTTAATGCGGTAAACTGCGCCTGCATATCGGTAGGAAAACCAGGATGCGGAGCTGTTTTAATATTAACGGCTTTTAATTCTCTGCCGCGCATATCTAAATAAATGCTGTTGTCATGTACTTCTAACAATGCATTGGTTGCACGTAGCTTTTCAATTACCGGCTCAAGTGAATGAAAATCGGTCATCTTACACAGCACTTCGCCACTGGCCATAGCAGCAGCAACTAAAAAAGTACCTGTTTCAATACGATCTGGTAAAATACGGTGCTCACAACCCGCTAAACGCTCAACGCCTTCAATTTCAATACGGTTTGTACCCGCACCCGTAATTTTAGCGCCCATAGCAATTAAGCAATTAGCCAAGTCTGTTATTTCTGGCTCACAAGCTGCATTTTCAAGCACAGTTTTGCCATCGGCTAAGGTCGCGGCCATCAATAGGTTTTCAGTAGCGCCAACGCTAACCATCTCCATAAAGATTTCAGCGCCTTTTAAGCGACCATTTACTTTGGCATTAATATAGCCGTTTTCTACGTTGATTTGTGCGCCCATGCGCTCTAAGCCTTGAATATGAATATCCACAGGTCGAGCCCCAATAGCGCAGCCACCAGGGAGTGACACTTGTGCTTCACCAAAACGCGCCACTAAAGGCCCGAGTGTCAGTACCGAT
The DNA here is from genome assembly GCF_013414205.1 of Pseudoalteromonas sp. MIP2626. Lineage (NCBI taxonomy): Bacteria > Pseudomonadati > Pseudomonadota > Gammaproteobacteria > Alteromonadales > Pseudoalteromonadaceae > Pseudoalteromonas > Pseudoalteromonas sp. MIP2626. Next base: position 148,571 of record NZ_JAATTW010000003.1, on the reverse strand, counting down.
GCACGCATTTGCTTAACTAGGTCATACGGAGCAAGTGTTTTATCCACTGTTGCGCCGTCAATCACAAGCGTGTCGCCTTGCCAATTAACACTCGCACCTAAGGTTTTTAATAACGCTTCGGTGGTAACTATGTCACGCAAGCGCGGTACATTAGTAAACGTACTTTTACCATCGGCTAATAATGCGGCAAATAAAATAGGAAGTGCCGCATTTTTAGCGCCAGAGATAGTAACTTCACCCGCAAGCGAAGTGCCACCTTGAATTACAAATTGATCCATGTAGGGGCCTTTTTTATTGCGGTAAAATAAATTTTTGTTCGCGTTTCCACTCTACAGGAGTAAAAGCGCGAATTGATACTGCGTGAATGGTGCCATCTGAAATAGTATTCATTAATGGTCCATAAACTAGCTGTTGCTTTTTCACTCGGCTTAAACCGTCAAAGCATTCGCCAACAGCTATTACTTCATAATGGCTACCATTGGCTTTAACATGTACTTCTGCTAATTGAAGTTCATCGCGTAATAATATTTCGACTTGGCTAGTTTCCATAACTCTCACTCAAATAGGGTTGTAACTTGACCCAATTGCATTAAATTTTGCAATTGTTCAGGTGGATTTTGCAACTCAAGGCGAATGCCTTGTTGCTTGTACTGCGCAAAAGTGTGAATTAACCAAGCTAAGCCTGCTGTGTCAACCCTAGATACGTCACTAAGGTCAAAGTAGCAGATTTTATGCTTGGTTATTGCCTGACTGCCCAGGCCTTTTTCATCGCCAATTGAACTTCGAGTAAGCTCACCACTGACTCGAAAATGTTGCTCATCAACTTGGCTTATCACCAACTTAGTCATTGGTGTCGCTGCCTCTAAACTGTACTGGCAGTTGGCTCTTTTGCTCTAAAAGGTTACTTACGTGGTCAATACCTTGTTGGCGTAACATGCCTTGTAGCTCACTTTGCTTTGCATCTAGTAAGCTAATACCTTCTGCAATCATATCGTAAGCACGCCATTCACCACTTCTGTCTTCACGTACTTTAAAGTCAATTTTAATATCGGGTTTACCCGCTTCAATTATCTTGCTTTTTACTACCACCACATCTTTACCTTTAAAAGGTTGTGGTGCGCCAAACTCGACTTGTTGGTTGGTGTATTGGGTAAAAACACCTGCATACGTTGCTACTAGGTACTCTCTAAATACTACAATAAAGCGCTGAATATCTTTAATTGCGCGCGCTTTTTCAGCTTCATCGGTTATTGCACGCACTTTTGATACTTCGCTGCCTAACACTCGCAGTGCCGCATATTTGTAGTCAATGTAGGGCATTAATTCTTCTTCAACAATGACACGTAAATGCTCATTATTTTTAATAATTAATGGCTGATCTTTTGTGATCCGCTCAAAGGTATTATCTGCCACTTGACGTACCATTTTGTTAGGATCTGTTAGTTTAACATCGGCAGCTTTAACTACCTGTGCAAACGTTAGGGTACTAAGCGCTGCAATAACTAAAAACTTTTTCAACATAATAATTACTCACTACCTTGGTTGAATAAAAACTGCCCAATTAACTCTTCTAGCACTAAGGCAGACTTAGTATCGGTAATAGATCCACCGTCACCTAGCGCTTTACTTTCTACGCCAAATAAATCATCAATTGCTTGATCTTGTTCGTTATGTACCACAGTTAAACCTAAACAACGCTGCTCTGCAGATTCTGGTGCAATAACAGGATTAATCCCTAAGTACTGCTCACCTAAAATGCCTGACGTTAAAATAGAGATTGAGCTAGTGTCTGAAAAACGACATAAATACTGTGCATCAATGGTCATATTAACAACTGGTAAAAATTCTTGCGGATGAACATAAATAGATTCTACCCGGCCAATAACCACACCGCCCACTTTAATGGGTGCACGGGGCTTTAATGAGCCTATGTTTTCAAATTTAGCATTAAGTGTGTATGTGTCACCTGAGCCACTAATACCAGTGTTGGCCACTTTAAGCGCAAGCATAGCAAATGCTAAAATGCCTAGTGCGACAAAAAAACCAACTAAAATCTCTAATTTCCGTGAATTCATTATCTATACCCTACTAGTTGGTAAACATTACCGCTGTCAAAAGAAAGTCAAACCCTAACACTGCTAAAGATGAGTGCACCACGGTTTCTGTGGTTGCTTTACTGATCCCCTCAGAAGTTGGTACACAATCATATCCTTTATAAAGGGCGATCCAGGTCACTACAATAGCAAATACAACGCTTTTAATTATGCCATTGAGTATGTCTTGCTGAAACGAAACTTGTGATTGCATAATTGACCAAAAGCTTCCGGTATCAACGCCTAGCCAATCAACGCCGACTAAATGGGCACCAATAATAGCCACTGCCGAAAATATTAATGCTAACAACGGCATACTTATTAAACCAGCCCAAAAACGCGGTGCAATTATACGTTTCAATGGATCAATGGCCATCATTTCGAGTGATGACAATTGCTCGGTTGCTTTCATTAAGCCAATTTCAGCGGTGAGCGCACTGCCCGCCCGCCCAGCAAATAGCAATGCAGTAACCACAGGACCTAACTCTCTGAGCAAACTCAGCGCAACTAAAGGGCCTAAGCTATCCTCTGCACCATAACCAACCAGCACTGTATAGCCTTGCAGCGCTAATACCATGCCAATAAACAACCCCGACACCACAATAATGAGCAACGATTGTGAGCCCACCATATAAAGCTGGCGAATGAGTAAGGGGGGGCCTTTTTTAAAGTTAGGTATGTGCACAAGTGCACCAAATAACATGTTCGCTGAGCGCCCTAGCGCTGCAAAACGACCTAGTGTTTTATGCCCTATTTTTTGCAGAAAATTCAACATCATTTATTCTCTCCAAGCAACTCATCTGCATATATTTGTGCCGGGAAATGAAATGGCACAGGACCATCCGATAAGCCTTTTAAGAACTGCTGTACCAAAGGAGATTCATGTTGACGCATTTGTTCTGGCGATCCACTGCCAATAACACCTTGATCGGCAATTATTATAACGTGATCGGCAATGCTCATGACTTCGTTCACATCATGGGTCACGATTAAAGACGATAAACCAAGCACTTCATTGAGTGACTTTATAAGCTTTACCAGTACTCCCATAGAAATAGGGTCTTGGCCTGCAAATGGCTCATCATACATAATTAATTCAGGGTCAAGTGCTATAGAGCGGGCTAAAGCTGCACGGCGAGCCATACCACCTGACAACTCCGATGGCATTAAATCTTTAGCGCCTCGTAAACCCACAGCTTGTAACTTCATTAATACCACTAAACGAATAAGGTCTTCACTTAGCTTAGTGTGCTCTCGAATCGGAAAAGCTATATTATCGAATACCGACATGTCAGTAAATAATGCACCACTTTGAAAAAGCATACTCATTTTGGTACGCGCTTCATATAGGGCTTTACGTGACATTTTTGGAATGCTACTGCCTTCAAATAAAATATCACCAGAGTCAGGCTTTAGCTGACCGCCAATTAAACGTAGCATGGTAGTTTTACCAATGCCGCTTGGCCCCATAATGGCAGTGATTTTACCTTTAGGAACACTAAAACTCATATTTTTATATATGATTCTATCGCCCCTTGAAAAGCAAACATCCTTGACTTCTACTATTGATTGCGACAAGTCGCTCTCCATAACAATATTCACTCGTATTCCTATTTTAAGGCTTTTTCGACCAAGATGGAAAAAACAATTCGTAAGATTTTGTAATGTAATTGCCAAAACAGTTATAAGGCTCGCTCAAACCACCTTAACCTTGGCTTAAACCTTTGCATAGCATACCCTAAATATTTATAAAATAAGTGATTAACCGCTCTCTTCGCCACTGTTTTATTTATACTTTCAGATTGGCTTTTGTTACTATTCGCGCAATATGTATTTTCAATAACTGGTTCAATACAATGGTTACCTCATTTGTTATTTTAATTTTTGGTCTTGCTGGCCTAGTTTGGAGCGCTGACAAGTTCGTTTATGGCGCCGCAGCACTGGCGAAAAACTTTGGTGTGCCTACTTTAATTGTAGGGTTAACCGTTGTTGCAATGGGTTCATCAGCGCCTGAAATGATGGTTTCGGCTTCTGCCGCTTTAGCCGGTAAAACCGATACTGCCATAGGCAATGCCGTTGGCTCAAACATAACCAATATTTTATTAGTACTGGGTATTACCGCTTTATTGCGCCCGCTGTCTGTTTCATCAAGCACCTTAAAACGTGAAATACCTTTGGTATTAATTATTTCGTTAGCTACTTGGTATATTTTTTCAGATAACTATTTTTCATACCCAGAAGCAATTGCCCTACTTATTGGTTTTGTTGTATTTATTTTTGGACTTATTATTATCTCCCTAAGAGCTAAAAATAATAACGATCCATTTGTAAACGAAGCCTGCGATGAAGTACCCGATAACGTTCCCACTAAAAAGGCAGTTTTTTGGCTCATTGTGGGCTTGATATTACTTCCTGTTAGTTCTCACTTTTTAGTTGGCTCAGCTGTCGATATTGCAAAATTCTTTGGCTTAAGTGACTTGGTAATTGGCTTAACTATTATTGCTATTGGCACCAGTTTACCAGAACTGGCAGCGTCTGTTGCAGGTGTGCTTAAAAATGAAGATGACCTAGCACTGGGTAATATTGTGGGCTCAAATATTTTTAATATTTTAGCCGTGTTACCACTTGCCGGTATTATCAATCCATCGATAATCGACCCTTCTATTGCTAATCGTGATGTACTGATTATGATTGCAGCAACCTTGGCACTTATTGTTATGTCATTGAACTTTAGAGGCGCTCAGCGTATCAATAGAGTAGAAGGTGGTTTACTGCTAAGCGCATTTTTGATTTACCAAGGTTACATCTTTAGTCAAATAGGGTAAGAGTTGTCTATGACCAAGCTAAGTTTTATCGAGCAAGGGCTACGTGTTCTTGATATCGAGCGCCAAGCACTTTTTGATATAAAACAATATGTAGATGATAATTTTCATCAGGCATGTCAGCTTATGTATGACTGCAGCGGCCGTATTATAATTATTGGTATGGGTAAGTCTGGGCATATTGGCCATAAAATTGCGGCAACTTTAGCAAGCACTGGTAGCCCTGCTTTTTTTGTGCACCCAGGCGAAGCCAGCCACGGCGATTTGGGCATGATCACTAAAAACGATGTCGTTATGCTTATTTCTAACTCAGGCGAAACCAGTGAAGTACTTAATATTATTCCAGTGTTAAAACGCCTTGGTGCAAAAATTATTTCCATGACAGGAAATACACAATCAACCATGGCCACACTTGCTAACGTGCATGTATGCATTAAAGTAGAAAAAGAAGCCTGCTCATTAGGCTTAGCACCAACAGCCAGTACCACGGCAACACTCGCTATGGGCGATGCAATGGCGGTAGCACTGTTAGAAGCACGCGGATTTACTGCCGATGACTTTGCACTATCGCATCCCGGTGGCAGTTTAGGGAAGCGATTACTGCTCACCTTAAAAGATGTTATGCACAGCGGTGTAAATACGCCTATTATAACTACTTCGCAAACTATTAAAGATGCACTGATTGAGATGACAGCTAAAGGCTTAGGTATGACCGCCATAGTTGACGATAACCAGCAACTCGCCGGGTTATTTACCGATGGTGATTTACGCCGTATTTTAGAGCAACGCGTTGATATTCATACCACGTCAATAGATGCAGTAATGACTAAATCGTGTACCACGGCAACCCAAGATATGCTTGCTGCGCAAGCGCTTAATATTATGGAACATAAACGCATTAATGGCTTAATTATTATTAATGAGCATAATCAGCCTATTGGGGCACTCAATATGCAAGACCTACTTAAAGCAGGAGTATTATAAATGCAATTTGAAGAACTCTATCAAGCGCTAAGTGATGACGCTAAAGCGCGCGCAAAAAAAGTAAAACTACTTATATGCGACATTGATGGCGTATTTTCTGATGGCCGAATTTATCTTGGCAACCAAGGTGAAGAGCTAAAAGCATTTAATACAAAAGATGGCTTTGGTATTAAAGCACTTATTAACAGCGGCTTTGAAGTAGCGGTTATTACCGGCAGGCACTCGCAAATAGTACAACAACGTATGACCAGCTTAACCGTGCAGCATATTTATCAAGGTCAAGAAAACAAGCTTATTGCCTACCAAGAACTTAAAAACAAGCTTAATTTGAGCGATGAGCAAATTGCTTATATTGGTGATGATGGCCCAGATATGCCTGTTATGGAGTTAGTTGGCTTTGCAGTAGCAGTAAACGACGCGCACCCACTAATTAAACGCTTAGCACATTACACTACGCAAATGCCGGGTGGTTTTGGTGCAGTAAGAGAGCTAACCGACTTACTTATGCTTGAAAACAATAAACCATTAACTAGCCAAGGCACCAGTTCATGAATATAGCGCGCATAGTCTTAAGCGTTTTATTCATCACCTGTATGGTTTGGCTTTGGTACCCTTATTTTACTCAGGTAAATACGGTTGCTAAAGCCGACTCAGAAGTAATAGCTAAACCCGATTACACCGCCATTGAGCTAAAACAAACAGCTTTTGACGAAAACGGTGAAATTAGCCATAAAGTAACTGCGGTTAAAACGGAGCTTTACGAGCAGCTAGGATTTACCTTATTCGAAAAACCTACTTTCATATTGTACGACGACAGACAAAAAACGTGGCGTATCAATGCTGATGAAGCAACACTTTACGATGAAAGACAATTAATTTTAGAGGGTAATGTAACTGCCCAAAACTTAATTGATGGCGCAATGATAGACAAAATTACCGCCGACAATATTCAAGTAGATATAATGCTACTCACTATGCGCAGCGAACAGCCCGTTATTATAACTGGACCGAATTTAAAGATCACCGGTAAAGGCCTTGAAGCCAATTTAACAACCGAGGTGATAAAACTAATTAACCATACGCGAACACTATATTATGACCAATAACCTTGCAAAAATACTTATTATTCCATCGCTTATACTTGTATTTAATAGTAATGCGGCAGAGCAAAGTACTTCCCCATTAGCTAATCAAATTTCTATTAGTGCTGACCGCCAAGAAGGCCAACTAAAAGAAAACGTTGGTATTTTTGAGAAAAACGTCGAGATAATTCACGGTAATCGTCGTATCACCGCCGATCGTTTAGAAGTACATAAGCGCGACGAACTTGGCGATAATAAACAACTATTAATTGCCACGGGCAGTCCTGCATATTTTGAAGAAAAGCAAGCAGATGGTACTGTCATGAGCGCCAGCGCTAACGAAGTACGTTACGATGTAGCGAAACGTTTTTTAACCCTAGTAGGAGATGCAAACATTTCTCAAGCTGGGCAAAAAATTACGGCTAAAAGCATCACCTACGATATAGAGCAACAGCTTATAAGTGCTGAAAAAGATGAAAACTCAACTGATCGGGTACACACTATTTTAGTGCCTGTAGACGTAAAAAAAGAACAAAAACTCAATAAAGGTCAGCCATGAGTACATTAAAAGCAGAGCTATTAGCAAAAAGCTATAAAGGCCGTGAAGTTGTTAAAAATGTAGGACTTGAAGTAAAAGCTGGTAGCATTGTTGGTTTACTTGGCCCAAATGGCGCAGGTAAAACCACTACCTTTTACATGATTGTAGGCTTAGTACCTAGCGACAAAGGTAAAATATTAATTGATGATAACGATATTACCTTACTTCCTATGCACAGCCGTGCTCGTTTAGGTATTGGTTATTTACCACAAGAATCTTCTATTTTTAGAAAGCTCACTGTGTATCAAAATTTAATGGCTATTTTAGAAACGCGTAAGCAACTAAATAAACAAGCCAGGGAAGAAACCCTAAATAGTTTATTGGACGAATTTAGCCTGCAACATATTCGCGACAGCTTAGGTATGGCGCTATCTGGTGGTGAACGTCGCCGCGTAGAAATAGCACGTGCTTTAGCTGCAGATCCTAAATTTATATTGCTTGATGAGCCCTTTGCTGGCGTGGATCCTATTTCAGTACTCGATATTAAAAAAATTATAGAACACCTTAAAAATCGTGGTATTGGCGTACTAATTACCGACCACAATGTAAGGGAAACCCTTGATGTTTGTGAAAAAGCCTACATTGTTTCTCATGGGGAGCTAATTGCATCTGGTACTCCTGAATTTGTATTAAACGATAAAACAGTACGTGATGTTTATTTAGGCGAGCAGTTCAAACTGTAATATTTATGTTATTACTATAAGCATCTGCTAAGATTAATCATATCAATTTATAAGGATTGTTAGAGATAAATGAGGCAATCATTACAGCTGCGCATGGGCCAGCAACTTACAATGACTCCGCAACTGCAACAGGCTATTCGCTTATTGCAGCTTAGTACCTTGGATCTCCAGCAAGAAATACAAGAAGCACTTGATAGCAACCCATTACTTGAAGTTGATGAACAAGATTACACGGAAGAATCAGCAGGTAAAAACGAGCAAAAAGCAGATGACATTACTGTTAGCGCCTCTGCTGACGACACCCCAAGCGAGTATGAGCAAGATAGCGGTGAAGCACTAAATAAAGACACCATAAGCGACGACATGGCCATGGATGTATCATGGGATGAATATATGAGCGCAGCGCCTGCCTCTTCATCAGGGCCAATGCCTGAAGATGAATCTATTTATCAAGGTGCATCAACCGAAACCCTGCATGAATACTTAATGTGGCAATTACAGCTCACCCCTTTTAGCCCTACCGACGAAGCTATTGCCATAGCTATCGTTGAAGCCGTAGATGACTCTGGTATTTTAACCCTCAGTTGCGAAGACCTTTTAGCAAGCTTTAACCAAGAAACTGACGACGAACACGAAGTAGAACTAGATGAAATAGAAGCAGTGCTAAAGCGCATTCAATTATTTGATCCTGTTGGTATTGCAGCTCGCAGCTTGCAAGAATGCTTATGCATTCAATTAAATCAATTTGATAAAGACACCCCTTATATTAACGAAACAAAAATGGTGTTAACTGATCATATCGATTTACTCGCTGCTCGCGACTATCGTACGTTAATGAAAAAAACTAAGCTCAAAGAAGAAGAGCTTAAAGAAATAATGACACTTATTCATACGCTTAATCCTAAGCCTGCGGATACTATTGTCAGAGAAGAGTCTGAATACGTTATACCTGACGTGTCTGTTAAAAAAATAAAAGGCCGCTGGGTGGTAGAGCTAAACCCAGATAGCATGCCAAAAATACGTGTTAACAGCCAATATGCGGCTATGTCTCGTACAGTAAAATCCAGCGGTGACAGCCAATTTATTCGCTCGCACTTACAAGAAGCTAAATGGTTTATTAAAAGCCTAGAAAGTAGAAACGAAACACTCCTGAAAGTAACTAATTGTATTGTTAAGCAGCAACAAGCGTTTTTTGAACATGGCCCAGAAGCCATGAAACCTATGGTATTAAACGATGTTGCCGAAATAGTTGAAATGCACGAGTCGACTATTTCACGGGTCACTACGCAAAAATATATGCACACTCCACGTGGCATTTTTGAGCTTAAGTACTTTTTTTCAAGCCATGTAAGCACCGAAAATGGTGGCGAATGTTCATCAACTGCCATACGTGCCCTGATTAAAAAGTTGATAGCTGCAGAAAACTTAGCCAAACCATTGAGTGATAGCAAGATTGCAGATATATTGGCTGAGCAAGGAATTAAAGTAGCTAGACGGACAATTGCAAAATATCGCGAATCTCTGGCTATTCCCCCGTCGAATCAACGTAAAAGCTTGATTTAAGACGTACAACAAAGAGGAAAATGCTGATGCAACTAAACTTAACTGGTCGTCATGTAGACATTACAGACTCATTAAGAGACTATGTAAATAATAAATTTGCAAAGCTGCAAAGACACTCAGATCACATAACTAATGTGCATGTTATTCTCGATGTAGAAAAATTAAGTCAAAAAGCTGAAGCAACAATTTTTGTAAGTGGCGCTGAGCTATTTGCATCGACCGAACACCAAGATATGTACGCTGCCATTGACTCGTTGATTGACAAACTCGATCGTCAAGTAATTAAACACAAAGAGAAGTTTGCTCGACACTAACACTATGAAATTAAGCTCACTTATATGCCAGGACTGCAGCAAAGCTGTGGTCCTTTTTAATAGTAAAAAAAGAATTTTAGAATTCATCAGTGAACTCGCGCATAAAAAAATGCCGTATTTACCTCAGCAAGATATTCTCACTGCTTTATTGGCAAGAGAAAAGCTAGGTAGTACCGGTATTGGCCGAGGAATAGCAATTCCACATGGCCGTATGAGCGGGGCACAAGAGCCTCTTGCCTTAATTTTAATAAGCGAAACCGCTATTAATTTTGATGCAATTGATAATCGTCCAGTTGATATTTTTGTTGCGCTTATAGTGCCCGATGGCGATAACCAGCAGCACTTGAAAACACTAGCCACAATAGCTGATAAACTAAACGATAAAGAGTTTTGTAAGCAATTGCGTGCGGCAAAGTCTGATGAAGCGTTATACCAAGTTATTTTGGATCAATCCTAGTTACTAATAAAGGGGTGGTAAATGGAATTAATTATTATAAGTGGCCGATCAGGTTCTGGTAAGTCAGTTGCTTTACGTGTTGTAGAAGATTTAGGTTACTATTGTGTAGATAATATTCCGGTAAATTTGCTGCCTTCATTAGTGCGCAGTGTCTCTGATAACTACGATAAAATAGCCGTTAGTATAGACGTGCGTAACCTGCCTAAAGATCAGCAGCAGTTTAACGATATTCTTGAGTACTTGCCCGACTTTGCTAAACCAACGTTATTTTATTTAGATAGCGACGATCAAACGTTAATCCGCCGTTATTCAGAAACGCGTCGTTTGCACCCGCTTTCGATTGATTCGCTACCGCTAGATTTAGCAATAAAAAAGGAAAAAGAATTACTCGATGTACTCGTAACGCGGGCTGATCATGTCATTGATACAACCGATTTAAGTGTGCATCAACTTGCTGAATCTATGCGTGAAACCATACTCGGTAAAAAAGACAAACAGCTTATCATTACCTTTGAGTCGTTTGGCTTTAAGCATGGTATTCCCAAAGGTGCTGATTATGTTTTTGATGCGCGTTTTTTACCAAACCCACACTGGGAACCGGAGCTCAAGCCTTTAACTGGATTAGATCAACCAGTAAAAGATTATTTAGCTAGTCATAGTATTGTGCAAAAATTCACTTGGCAAATTCAAACCTTTGTACAAACGTGGTTACCACACCTAGAGCGTAATAATCGCAGTTATTTAACCATTGCTATTGGTTGTACTGGTGGTCAGCACCGCTCAGTTTATTTAGCGCAAACAATTGGTGAAAGCTTTGCTATGTCTCACCCTAATGTAAAAATTCGCCATCGCGAGCAAGAAAAATAATTCAATTTAAATAATCATCTGTTCAGCTTAAGTAGAGTATCTTATGCGCTTAGAAAATACATTTTTAATAAAAAACAAGCTAGGCCTGCATGCTAGAGCTGCTACCGTATTAGCACAATTAGCGGTACAATTTGACGCATCTATTACCTTATTTCAAGATGAAAAAGAAGCCGCTGGCGATAGCGTACTGGCTTTAATGTTACTAGAAAGTAGCCAAGGTAAAGAAGTAAAAGTAGTGTGCGAAGGACCCGATGCAGAGCATGCTTTACATGCCGTTGGCCAATTAATAGCGCAGCGCTTTAACGAACAAGAATAGTAGGCACTTTATTTAAACCAAGTAAACGAGCTAAAATATAGGGTTAGTGAAACCTTAAGCTAGTTTGGCTAAAAAAAGTAAGATAAACTGAACGAAGTTAATGACTAACTTCTTCCCTAACGTTATAAAAATAAATTAAGGACGCCAATGCCCGAAACTTTCGAACAAGACTACCCACTACAACAATTACAACAAGTGACCAAGTCACTCAATAGTGGTCAGTTTGTTCAAGTTAGGCGCATGCTGGCAAAAACAGCTCCTTGTGATACCGCACTTTTACTAGAATCATCACCACATAAAGTTCGCCGCCTGCTCTGGCAATTAGTTGATCCAGATGTACAAGGTGATGTCCTTGAAGAACTCTCTGAAGATGTACGTTTAGGCATTATTGCCCAAATGGAACCTAAGCACATTGCTGCTGCCACTGAAGACATGGGCCACGATGACTTAGGTGAAGTACTGCGAAGCCTGCCTGACACGGTTTATAAAGACGTAGTTAGCGCCATGGACATTCAAGATAGAGAACGTGCTACGCAAGCACTCTCCTATCAGGAACGCTCTGCTGGCGCGCTGATGAACACAGATACAGTAACCATTCGCCCTGATGTAACCCTAGATGTGGTACTGCGTTACATTCGTCTGCGCGGCGAACTCCCTGAGGGTACCGACGACCTTTACGTTGTCGATAAGCATAACTGTTTTTTAGGCGCTTTATCGTTAAGTACCTTACTAACCAATTCGCCCGAAAAAATTGTTCACGACCTAATGGATGAAGACTGTGAGTCTATTCCTATTTCGATGGATGAAAGCGAAGTGGCGCAGTTATTTGAACGTCATAACTGGATATCAGCCCCAGTAGTTGACGACAACGCCCAGCTACTTGGCCGTGTTACTATCGATGACATTGTTGATGTAATTCGTGAAGACGCAGAGCATCACTTATTAGGTTTAGCGGGTCTTGATGATGAAGAAGATACCTTTGCACCGGTTTTAAAAAGCTCAAAAAAACGCTCTGTTTGGCTAGGTGTTAACTTATTAACGGCTCTGGCAGCCGCTTTTGTTGCCAGTTTTTTTGAAGGCACTTTAGCAATACTGCCTATTTTAGCCGTGCTTAACGGCATTGTCCCCTCAATGGGTGGGGTGGCCGGTAGCCAGTCATTAACCTTGGTTATTCGTGGTATAGCAGTGGGTCATATTAACCAAACTAACCAACGTTTTGTAATGATAAAAGAGCTCGCCATTGGTGCATTAAACGGTATTTTATGGGCTGTTTTAATTGCCAGTGTTATAGCCCTATGGCAATGGGACTTAATGCTTGGCGCGGTACTGGCGTTTGCAATGTTTATGAACTTAGTTGTTGCGGGTGTGGCGGGTGCGTGTATTCCTATAATACTTAAACGTATGAAAATAGACCCTGCACTTGCTGGCAGTGTAATACTCACTACAGTAACCGATATAGTAGGTATATTTGCCTTTTTAGGCACCGCAACTTGGTTGCTGGTTTAATAAATAAACCAGCGCACATTACTGTGTAAATACGCGCTGGTTAAAAGTAACTTTTACGCAATATAATTTAACCAGCGTTCAGGTTATCTAGTCTTCTTTATTGATTGTAGAGCCATCGACTCCTTCTTGCTTTGACGATTGTGTATTTACTTTATTACTTATTATTGCATCGAGGTTTTCGCCACCTTTAACCCCAAAATCTAAACTGCGTATTGGGAATGGAATACGAATATCAGCCTCATTTAGTGCTTGCTGTACTGCCACAACACCTTTGTGGCGTACTGTCATAAAGTCTGGCTCACCAGGGTATTTAATCCAAAACCACAATAATAAATTAATACTACTGTCGCCAAAACTCTCTGCGTATACGGCCGTTTCATCTTGGCGTATTACAAACTCAAATTGATTAATTTTATCCACAATAACGTTTGCGGCTTTTTCTATGTCTTCTGTTAATGAAATTCTTACCGGCACTTCTATGCGTCTAACGCCTAGCGTGCTGTAGTTTCGCAATACATTTCTAAATAGTATTTTATTAGGCACTAGTATTTGCTGCCCATAAAAGCTCTCTATTAGTGTATTACGCAGGTTTATTGAATGCACAGAGCCAAACACATCATCAGTTTTTATTACATCACCTGGTTTAAATGGCTTACGAATACCCATAGCAATACCTGCTATTAAGTTTTCGGTCATATCTTGAAATGCAAAACCAATCGCTAAACCAACAATACCGGCACCAGCTAGTAATGACGTTACCGTGCCTTTTAAGCCCATAAAATCCAGTGCTATAAACACTCCTACACTTAATATCAGCACTTTAAATATAGAAGCCATTAAATCAGCTATCTGTTTTGAATCGAGGGAGCGGCGTAATAAATTTTTCATTAAGTTACCGGCAAAGCGAGCCAGCATAGAAAATAGAATGACAATAATAACTGCCACAATAAAATTAGGAATATGGCTTATAACGACATCAAACCACCCTCCGAGCTTTTCTTCGATAAGTTTTTCGGCGTCGCTAATTGAGGGAATACTAAACATGTAACTTGCACCTATTGATTTATAATGTGATTAGAATCAATCTTGAATTCGCATATCAATTGCAAGTATAGCGCCAGTATTAAAAAAGCCATGCTGTGCATGGCTTTTATAGATTAGGTAAAGGTTTAAGTTTTAGCTTTGTTCATCGCGTAAAAATACTGGCTCAAGCTCTTTCACACTTGCTTCGGCGCTAAAGTAATAACCCGCTACTGTAAACTCTTTAAGCTGGCTTAGCTGAGTTACTTTATTTTCGATGAGGTAACGCGCCATCATGCCTCGTGCTTTTTTAGCGTAAAAACTAATTACTTTATATTGACCATTTTTACAGTCTTTAAAGTGTGGAGTAATTATTTGTGCATTAAGGGCTTTTTTATCAACCGCTTTAAAGTACTCGTTTGAAGCAAGGTTAACTAAGTATTGGGCGTCCTCGGCTTTTAATACCTCGTTAAGTTTATTGGCAATTACACTGCCCCAAAACTCATACAGGTTTTTACCACGACTGTTTTCAAGCTTGGTGCCCATTTCAAGGCGATACGCTTGCATTAAATCAAGCGGCTTTAAAAGCCCATATAAGCCCGATAATATGCGTAGGTGGCTTTGTGCGTAATCAAGCTGATTAGCCGTTAGCGTGCTAGCATCTAAACCACCATATACATCGCCATTAAAGGCCAGTACCGCTTGTTTAGCATTTTCTGTGGTAAATGGCTGTGCCCACTCACTAAAGCGAGCAGCGTTAAGCCCTGAGAGCTTATCGCTAATTTTCATCAGGCTGCCAATTTGCGCAGGGGTTAGTTCACGGCATACTTGCATCAGTGCTTCGCTGTGCTCAAGTAATTCCGGTTGAGTGAACTTATCGGTTGCAGGTGGCGTGGTGTAATCAAGATTTTTTGCAGGTGAAATAACAGTGATCATAGTTAGCTATTGACTTGTAATTTATTTAATGTCAATTTCAACATTAAATGAAACGAAAAGCACGTTTTGTTTAATATTAAACAGACTGATCCTACCTTAATAATTCATACATAACCGTTTTTATATTGATAAGGACATAAGACCTATCAAGCATTACTTCGCTGTTGCAGTATGGTGTAATATTAAAGTAGTTTAGATTTTCTTTTAACTTGCTTGGAATGAGGAAAGCAAATGACTAACGCGCTACAAAGGCTAAAACAACATTCATCAATCGTGGCCGACACGGGTGATATTGAAGCAATTAAAAAGCATCAACCAGAAGACGCAACGACCAATCCGTCATTGCTATTAAAAGCGAGCGAAATTGAAGCCTATAAGCCTTATTTAAATAAAGCATGGAGCTACGCCAAAGAAACCGAGCAAGATCCAGCTAAGCAACTAGCGCTAGCATGCGACTACTTTGCGGTATTATTAGGTAAAGAAATTAGCGCTATTGTACCTGGTTATATTTCTACTGAGGTAGATGCACGTCTTTCGTTTGATACCCAAGCAACTATTGATAAAGCGCACACGCTACTTAGTCTTTACGAAAAAGAAGGCGTAAGCAAAGATAAAATCTTAATTAAAGTAGCCTCTACTTGGGAAGGCATTAAAGCCGCTGAACAACTAGAAAAAGAAGGTACTAAATGTAACCTTACTTTATTGTTTAGTGATGCCCAAGCACGTGCTTGCGCCGATGCTAACGTATTTTTAATCTCGCCATTTGTTGGTCGTATTTTAGATTGGCATGTTGCTAACGGTATGGAAAAACCGACCGACCCACTGCAAGATCCTGGGGTACAATCGGTACGCAGCATTTTTGAATTTTATAAACGCCACGACTACAAAACGGTAGTTATGGGTGCAAGTTTTCGTAATACCGGCGAAATTATTGCCCTTACTGGTTGCGATAAGCTAACTATTAGCCCTAATCTTTTAGAAGAGTTGGGTAACCTTGAAGATGCACCAGAATACTTACTAGCAAAAGATGTTGCGCAGCAGCCAAAACCGGCACCGCTTAACGAAGCTCAATTTCGTTGGTTGCATAACCAAGATGCTATGGCGACTGAAAAGTTAGCTGAAGGTATTCGCTCTTTTGCTGATGCTCAAGAGCAATTAGAAGCACGCTTTAAAGCCATGTAATTGGCTCAAACGCTTGTATAAAAACGTCGCAGTTGCGACGTTTTTTTATGCCGGTAATTTATATGCAAAAAACTTATAAACCCATCATAAAGTAAAGCTTCATCAACAAATCACACTTTAGTAACATAAATGTCACTTTTATATTCTATTTTAGCTAGGCCTATGGTTTAGGTATTCGCGAAGTTAATACCTATACCATTAAATTAGTGAGCAGTTATAGCTTAGTTTTTAATAAGACTGGTATCAAATGCAGTCTAAAGGAGATATTCATGGATAGCCTAAGCAATATAATAGAAGGTCCTGAAACAAAAAAGGAAGCTTCTCAAAAAAATAAAAAAAGAAGATGGCGCGAAATCGAAGCAATACAAGAAAAGTATCGTTTACGCAAAGAACTACAGGAGTTGGACTACTTTACAGACAGCATAGCCGTTAATGAGCTCGACTTTTAAACGACTAACTAAAAAGGCCCGCATTACTGTGCGGGCCTTTGGTTTTAAAAGTTAAAATTATACTTGCCAATTAATCGGCGTTTTACCTTGAGATTGTAATAACGCATTCGCGTCTGAAAAATGCCTACAACCAAAAAAACCTCGATGAGCAGACAGTGGCGATGGGTGCGGCCCTGCTAAAATATGCTGGCGTGCGCTATCAATTCCCTTACCTTTTTTTTGTGCATGAGCCCCCCACAAAATAAATATTACTCCTTCACAATGGGTGTTTATATGCGCAATAACCTTATCGGTAAATTGCTCCCACCCTAAGTGTTTATGCGAATGGGCTTGGCCTTGCTCTACCGTAAGTACTGTATTGAGTAAAAACACTCCCTGCTCTGCCCAGCTTTGCAAGTAACCATGGGTAGGAATAACAAAATCGTTTATATCGCTAGCCAGCTCTTTATAAATATTTTTAAGCGAAGGTGGTAGCTTTTTAACCTCAGGTAATACTGAAAAACACAAACCATGCGCTTGGCCTTCACCGTGGTAAGGATCTTGCCCTAAAATAACAACGCGTATATCACTAAGCGGTGTTGCAGTAAATGCGCTAAACACTTGATCTTTTGGAGGATAAACAGCAACACCTTCACTGCGGCGCTTAGCAACGTAGTCGAGTGTTTGCTGCATATATGCTTGCTGTAATTCTTGCTTTAAAAATGCAGTCCAATCGCTCATTGTATGCTCTTTATTTGTTGACGTGATACGTCTATTTTATCACACATATCGGCCAGCCCATCTAGCATACGCGCTGAAAAACGATGTAGTAAGTCGGCATTTACAGATAAAAACTGCTTATTTTTTACTGCGGGTATTTCTGGCCATTGCTGCCAATTAATAGTAGGTTGCGGTGTTGCTGATTTTTCATCCGGAATAATTATAATTTGCGGCTTAGCCACAATCACATTTTCTATGCTTATTTGTGGATAGTCGGTGCGGCTATTTGCAAATACATTGGTTACTTGGCAAGTGGCTATTAACTCACTTATTCCGGTATTTTTCGACACTGTCATCATCGGCTCAGACCAGAGTTGATAAAAGCCAGTGAGTTTACTTTTACCCTGTTGCTTGGCTTTAATGGCTGCAAGTTTAGCATTAAAAGCTTTTACCACTTGCTCGCTTTGTTTAATGTTACCGGTAAGTTTTCCTAGCATAAGCAACTCATCGGCAATACCTGTAATTGTCGTTGGATCAGTTAAATAAAGCTTAATACCTAAGCGCTCTATTTGTGCTAAATCATCGCTTTGATTACCACTTTTCCACGCAATCACTATATCGGGCTTAAGTACTAAAAGCTTTTCGATTGAAATACCATAGTAACCGCCAATACGAGTAATACTTTTTGCCGCTGCTGGGTAGTCGGCGTAATCAACTGTGCCAACAATATTATCTCCCGCGCCTATTGCATACAGGTTTTCTACTATGTGCGGAGCCAGTGCCACAATACGCAGCGCTTTAGCTGACTGTATTTTATCAATTTGTACCTTGTTGGCCTGCGCATGCTGGGATAAACAGAGTAACAATAGGCCAACAACAAGCTGTTTAAACATTAGTAATCAAAACCTTGCAGAGCTTTAACACCTGCATCAAATGCATGTTTTACATTACGCACTTCGCTTACTGTGTCAGCCAGTTCTATTAATTTACGATGGGCTGCGCGGCCGGTAATAATAACCGACTGCATTGGCGGTCTGTTGCCAATCGCCTCTAGCACTTCATCTACATCAATATACCCATAGGTTACCATGTAGGTAAGCTCATCGAGCAGCACTACATCTAGGCTTGCATCGCTAAGCAGTCGCTTTGATTCTTGCCAAGCAGCTTGCGCGGCTGCGGTATCGCTCTCTTTGTCTTGGGTATTCCATGTAAAGCCTGTGCCCATTACCACAAACTCCACACCCACACCCTGTAACAAGTTACGCTCTCCGCATTCCCAAGTGCCTTTTATGTACTGACACACAGCGGCTTTTTTTCCATGGCCAACACAACGTGCTACCACACCAAATCCTGAGGTCGACTTACCTTTGCCATTACCAGTTATAACTTGAAAAATACCTTTTTCTTGTTGCGCTGCAGCTATTCGTGCATCAACTTGATCTTTTAATTTTTGTTGGCGTTGCTGATGTTTATCTTTACTTTGTTCGCTCATGATTATGCCCTTCATAAATTTTAATAATGTGTGCAATATTTAAATGCGTTTCACACATGGCAGCTAAACGCTCTAGTTGCTGCTCACGGTGCTGGTTAATATTAACCGGATTAATAACTGTATCGGCTTTGAGCCACTTTAATATTTGCAATGTGGCACTCGCTTGATCAAATAAGCCATGTAAATAAGTACCCGCTATGGCGTTATCATCACTAATAAACCCATCGGCTGTAAAGCCATTTGGGTGTTCATTAAAGCTTAAAAATGGTTTATTAAGTGCTTCACCTTGGCTAATGCCTGCATGAATTTCGTAGCCACTACAAAGTGTTTGCTGGTTATTTAATTGCATAGTCGCGGTTACATTACTCAATATTTTTTGTGCTGTAAGTGTGCTGGTAAAATCACTTAACGCTAGCCCCGGCATATGCTGTAATGATGACTCAACACCTAGGGGATCATTAATACTATTGCCAAGCATTTGCATACCACCACAAATACCGAGCACTTTACCACCATAACGTAAATGGCGTTTTATTTGTGTATCCCAACCTTCATTTTTTAAAAAGGCTAAATCACTTAATACGTTTTTACTCCCCGGTAAAATGATCAAATCAACATCGGGGATCGCTTGTGTATGCGCTACATAATTAATATTTATATTGGGATGTAAGCGCAGTGCATCAAAGTCAGTATGGTTGCTAATGTGCGGCACAAGCAGCACGGCAATATTAACGCTGGCATTAGTTAGCGTATTATCAATAGCAATTGCATCCTCAGCATCTAATGCAAGGTCGTGTAAATACGGCAATACGCCTAACACCGGTTTACTTGTGTACTGTTCCAGCCAATCAAGTCCACTTTGTAATAAGCTTATATCGCCTCTAAAACGATTTATTACAAAGCCTTTTACCCGCGCTTGCTCCGACTCACTCAACAATGCCAAAGTACCCACTAAATGAGCAAACACACCGCCTTTATCTATATCGGCAATTATAATTACGGGGCAGTCAACGGCTTCGGCGTAGCCCATATTAGCAATGTCGTTGGCTCTGAGGTTTATTTCGGCTGGGCTGCCCGCCCCTTCCACCAGCAATAAATCAAAACGTTTTGCTAAACGGTTATGCGACGTGAGTACTGCATCCATAGCTACTTTTTTATAATCGTGATACGCCCCAGCTTCCATATTACTTATGGCTTTACCATGAATAATAACCTGCGCGCCAGTATCGCTATTTGGCTTAAGTAATATGGGATTAAAGTCAGTTTCAGGGGCTACCTTTGCCGCTATAGCTTGCAGTGCTTGAGCACGACCTATTTCACCACCATCATCTGTAACTGCACTATTTAATGCCATATTTTGTGGCTTAAATGGCGCTACATTTAGCCCTCTATTAGCAAATACTCTACACAGCGCCGCAACCAGTGTACTTTTACCCGCATCGGATGTGGTGCCTTGCACCATTAACGTTTTCATTTTATAGCCCTACACCTGGCGCTTACGAAAATACAATAAGCTTAAAAAGAACACGCTACCAATAGCTGCAGTAATAACCCCAACGGGTAACTCTTGATTAGTTAATAACGTGCGTGCTAGCACATCAACCCAAACCATAAAAGTACCGCCCACCAAACTCGTTACCAGTAAGCCTGATAAGCTACCTTGGGAGATAAAAAAGCGCACTATATGCGGCACCATTAATCCTACAAAGCCAATTCCGCCACACATAGCCACTAACACTGCCGTTATCAGCGAACTTAAAACTAGCATCAATATTCTAAAGCGATGTACCCGCACACCCAGTGTTATAGCACTTTCATCGCCGAGCAGCATGGCATTAAGTTGGCGCCTAAAACTAAGCATTGTAAATGTACACAATACAATAACCACAAAAGGTAACCACAGCGTTGCCCACTGCGCTCGTGCAAAACTGCCGAGCGTCCAAAATAAAATAGCCGCAACTGCCTGAGGATCGCTCCAGTAAAGTAATAAACTGGTAAATGCGCTAAATAAAAATGACAAGGCCACACCTGCCAGCAGCATAGATTCTACTTGCCCACTTTGCTGCCGCCCTGCAATCAATATAAGTAAACTCATAGCGACTAAACTGCCAGCCAATGCCGCTGCCGATAATGCAAAGCCCGCACTAATGCCCACAAACGCCATGAGTATAACTACCCCCAAAGACGCCCCAGACGATATCCCAAATAAATAAGGATCTGCTAACGGATTACGCGTCACGGTTTGCAAAATAAGCCCGGCAATGGCTAAACCACTGCCAGCTAAAAATGCCAGTAATGTGCGTGGCATTCTTAATTCAACAATAATTCGAGTGTTAAAGGAGCCCTCTGTTGAGGTGAAAATACTTTTAAATACATCAGTTAATGATGTGTCGGCAGCGCCATAACTCAGCGCCGTAAATAACGTAAATAATGCAGCTAGTACTGTGACTAAAAGTGCTATTGAATGATTGTTAAGCATGCGCATATTATTCATACCTATAAAAGTAAGTAATATGTGGAATAACACCACCTAGTTTAGACATTTGCGGGTGGTGGCTTACTTGTGCACATACACCAAATACATCATTGAGCATGTCCTCGCTGAGCACATCGATGGGAGAGCCTGTATTAACAATTTCGCCGTGATTTATAACCACCAGCTCATCGCACATAGCAGCGGCTAAATTTAAATCATGAAACGATGCAAACACAGTAACGCCAAGCGATTTAGCCAACTCCATTACCTGAATTTGATACTTCACATCTAAGTGGCTGGTTGGCTCATCCATAATTAATAGTTGCGGTTGCTGCACCATAGCCCGAGCAATTAATGCACGTTGTTTTTCTCCTCCCGAAAGCGACTCAAAACGTTGGCTTGCATGATCCTGCAAGCCAACTCGCGCTATAGCTTGGTTTATTTTTTGTGTGTCGGCTGTTGTGGTGGTGCTAAATAATGCTTTATGCGGGGTTAACCCAAGTGCAACCACATCTAATAAAGTTAAATTAAATTGTGATGGGGTTTCTTGTAAAACAACCGCAACCTGCTTTGCGTATTCATGGCTTTTTAACTGCCAAATATCAGTATTATTAAATTTAATTTGCCCTGCAGTGGGCTGATTAAAGCGATACAAACACCGCAGTAAACTAGATTTACCTGCGCCATTGGGGCCAATTAAGCCAACGAACTTACCTTGCTTTATTTGCAAATTAACATTGTTGAGGATAGTTTTACTGCCAATATTCCACGACACGTGATTAACATTTAACAATGGTGTATTTAATGGCGTTTGAGTTTGCAATAGTTAGCCCTAGGCAGGAATGCGCTCACTAACAATGCAACTAACTATGGCTAGTACATAACTTGAAGATGAGTAAACCCGCTCGTTAAAATAGTTTATTTGTATCTGACTTAAAGCGTTATGCTAATTACAGTTGCGGGAACAGTTGAGGAGTTGCACCTCATTCCAAATGAATACTCTATTATGGGCGGCTAAGTAAATAATTTAAAGCAAAAAAAACCGCACTTAACAAAGTACGGCTTAAAAAGGCAGTGCTAAGCACTGCTTAAAATTTATATTCTATACCTACACCTAAGTAGTCTTGGTCAACGTTGTTGTCCATATCGAAATTAGAATAAAAACCAAATAATTTAGTGTTTTTATTTAACTGATGATCAACACCTGACGAAATAGCCGTTTTGTCATCACTGCCTTTAAAATCCATTGCCTGGTACTGCAATTTAAAGGTATTGCTAGCCATAGTGTAAGCCGCACTTAATAAATAACCGTCGGCCTCACTACTGCCATCAACTTTTTCTTGCGTTTGATACATAGCGCCTAATTTAAAATCGGCTACTTTACCTTGTACTGATGCGCGCACTACATCGTAGCCGTTCACTTCGCTATCGGCAGCAATAGCGGCATATATTGCGCTCTTTTTAAGGGCTGCGTCACCATAAGTTACTGCCATTGAATAGCCATTTTTAGCACCTGCTGCATCGCTATCCTCTGCAACAAACGTAGCCAAAAGCTTAAAACCTTGGTAAGAATTAGAGGCATAAGAAACACTACTGCCCATTCTATTTTCACCTTCAAAGGCATTTTTAATGTCGCCTTCAAGGTCGCTAAATAAATCAACTTTACCTTGTGACTGCTTAAGCGCGGTATCGTTACGGCCAATAACAACTTGGCCAAACGCGCCTTTTAAACCTATATACTGATTACGAGCAGAGATATTGTCGTCATTATCACCTTTTGAGTCGGCGTCAGAAACATCAACTTGAAATTCAAACTTATAAACAGCTTCTAAGCCATCAGATATTTTTTCAGACCCTTTTAAGCCCAAACGTGATGAGTTACTTTTAATCTCAGTAAAAGACCCCTCACCATCATCCGACGACTGTAGTGTTACGTTCGCTTTACCGTAAAAATCCACTTCAGCAAGCGCATTAAAAGACAAACCACCTAATAAAGCTACACATAAGCTCGACTTTACAAATTTCATGTTATTTCCTCGATAATCACAACAGACTCGTTTTTAATGCAACAGGAGTTTGGCACTGTTAAATGACAAAAATATTACAGCCGTCATATTTTTACACTTTTAAATTCATAAAAACACATAATAGTTGCAATCAAACGTACATATACAGCAAAACCATTGGCCTTACTCAACGGGTAACTTAGGAGTCATTTGGGTTAATAAATTTACTAATGTTTCTATTAACTCTTTTTGCTCATTGTCTCTGTGATAGGCAACAAATATATCGCGCGAGGTGGTTTCTACGTCTTTCACATGAAATAACTCGCCTTTTTCTAAATGCGCTGCAACAAGTACTTGAGGAATGAATGCACTCCCTCCGCATTGCAATATTAAATCAAGTGCTATACGCCCAGTACTTGTTCTAAAGTAAGGTGGGGTTTTGCCAGTAAACTGGCGAGCATGCCACAGTGAGAATGTCGTGCCCCAGTCAACATATACGTACTGGTTATCAAAAAAGTTATCGTAACTGGCAGTATCAAACGCGCTTACCGGTATAATGGGTAGTTCACAAATTCGCTCAACCACCAGCTCATCAACTTTTGGTGGATCAAATAAAATAGCTAAATCTAAGGTGCGCTCTAATAACAGGCGGGTACTTTCTTGTTGTGCTTTTACCTCAGCCACCAAAGACACACCGGGCATTGCCGATACAATATTAGTAATACCAAACTGTAAAAATGCATCCCAAATGTTTGGTGTACCCGCTAGGCAAATTTGTTTATGCATATTATCGGCAAGTGCCACATCTACTTTTGCTCTTTGCATGCCGGTAATGATCATTTGTGCATGGGGTAATAAACGCTCACCTGGCGCTGTTAGTTGAATATTATTGCGCTGGCGAATAAACAAATTAACACCAAGCCCTTGCTCTAATTGACGAATTCTAAAGCTTACTGCAGACTGCGTGATATAAAGGTTTTCAGCCGCTTTGCCAAAGTGACGAGTGCGTACTACCTCAACAAATGTTTTTAATAAATCGATATCCAATTTTTTATCCTCACGATAAAAATAACTTGTTTAAAATATTTGCAAACTTGCCGCATACTCCAGCAATTACCAAGGTATGAGGGTACAACAATGAGCAATGATATTTCACTACTTCGCCAAGCATTTGTTAGTCAACGTCAGTTTTTTGATGATCAAAATTTCCCACGCGGATTTGGTCGCAGCGGAAACTTTACCTTATTAGAAGCCAGTATATTAGAGCAACACGGTGTTGTTTTAAAAGGCTTACATAATAAAGCCCTAGAGCCACAAAATGAACATCAGCAACAATTTGTCGCTGTTATTAGTGGTGCTTTAGAGCCAACCAATGCAATTGAGCGCGCTTGGGTTAAATACTTAAAGTTAACAACCAGCAAAGCAAAGTTCCATACATTATTTGGCCGCTCAAAAATAGCGACCCCAGCACCAATAAGCCAAGACTATTACGCCGAGTCAGACAGTATGTAATTGCTTTAACTATTTAATTTTTACATTTTAAATAGTTAAACATACACCAAGCCTAGCGCGAGTACAAAATACATCGCGCTACGTGCTTACTTAAGTTAACTAACTTTTAAACCACGCCTGAGGCCACAATAGCGGCTTTTTTACGTTTACGAGATTGCCTAAAAGAGTCCCAACTAAAAATAACCAATGCACTCCAAATACAAACAAATGTAACTACTCGCTCGGCATCAAACACTTCACCGTAAAGCATCACAGCTAATATAAACATCAAACTTGGCCCTATGTACTGAAAAAAGCCTAAAGTGGTGTATTGCAAACGCTTAGCAGCGCCGGTAAAGCACAGTAGTGGTAAGGTGGTAATGATCCCGGCACTAATGAGTAACACATTGGTATGCCAGTCATTAGCAGGCAAGCTTGACGTTGCTGTAGGCACCATTAAATACCAATAAATAAGCGCTACGGGCAAGAGTATAAATGCTTCTATTGAAATACCGGACAATGCTTCCACTGGCAGTTTCTTACGCAGTAAACCATATATTGCAAATGATATAGCTAACGAAAAAGCAACCACAGGAAATGAGCCAAAACTTATTAATTGCAGCAGTACACCGGTAAATGCTAAAGCAACAGCAACCATTTGAAACTTACGTAAACGTTCGCCTAAAAATAACACTCCCAGTAATACATTTAGTAACGGATTAATGTAATAACCTAAACTGGCATCAAGCATATGATTATTATTAACCGCCCATATAAACAAGCCCCAGTTAAACCCCAGTATCGACGAGGTTAAAACCAGCATTAACAATAACTTAGGCTGTACTACAATGCGTTTAATTCTATCCCACTGGCCTAAAATACTCACAATAATAATTAAAAACATCACCGACCACACAACACGATGCGTTAAAATTTCAAATGCAGTAACATGCTGGAGTTGCTTAAAGTATATAGGTGCTAAACCCCATATAGTAAAAGCGATGCAAGCCAAAATGGCGCCCTTGCGCTTCTCGGTATCAATCGGCATAAATAAACACTTAGTTATTCAAAAGGTCGCCAGTTTACTCCGCAAACTTTTATTAGCCAACTAAATACGTACCCGTACCAAATGCTATTTGTACTGCTTGCTCATTATGCAATTCCATCCTACAAACACATACTTTATTGCCCGAGCGAATTAAAGTGGCACTGGCTATAAATTTCTCGCCTTTGCCTGGGCGTAGGTAATCGGTGCGCATATCTATAGTGCCCAAGGTGGCTAGTTTTTGCTGCACAGATAAAATATCAACATCGTTTAGCTTATCTATTACACTTGCTGCAGCTAACATACCACCTACGTTATCGAGCACTGCCGAAATAACGCCGCCATGGAGTATTTTTTGTGCCGGATTACCTATGAGTATATCCTGCCAAGGAAACGATATTTTTGCTTGTTCTGGGCTAAGTGATTCTACCGATATTTTTAAAAACTGATTAAACGGCATATTATTTACAAACAGCGAGCCTACATGCTCTATTAACATTTCTTTATTCATTATTATTCTCTATGTTATATCTGGTAAGAGGAGTAAAGCATAACTAGGATAAAACTAGCAACACAGTTAAATTTATTAGCCGCTTAAAGTCAGCTAATATCCCCCCCCTGAGCGAGTAAATTCACACGTTATAAATTTATTCAAAAAACATTCAACACTCGCTAAAGACATCCTGTACAAAAAACACTAAAATACCCCGCAATGAATACATTAACACCACCCTCTAGCTCACTTGTGCGCACCCCTGAAGCTGTACTCAAACAAGTGTTTGGTTATAGTGAATTTCGCGACGGCCAAAAAACGGTTATTGATGCAGCCATTAACGGCCAAGATTCGTTGGTATTGCTGCCAACCGGTGGCGGTAAATCTGTGTGCTATCAAATACCCGCTTTAGTGCTTGAAGGGGTAACTATTGTTATTTCTCCGCTAATATCGCTAATGCAAGATCAGGTAACTCAACTACAAGCGCTGGGCGTTAAAGCCGCATATATAAATAATAGCTTAGCCCGCGAAGAGCAGCAGCAGGTATACCAACAACTCCATCAGGGATTAATTAAACTACTGTATGTTGCCCCTGAAAAAGTGCTGCAGCGCGAGTTTTTAGAGCGCTTATCGCATTTAAAAATCAGCTTATTTGCTATTGACGAAGCTCATTGTGTATCGCATTGGGGGCACGATTTTAGACCCCATTACTTTCGTTTAAGCGAATTAAAACAACGCTTTGCTCATGTACCTATGATGGCCCTTACTGCAACTGCCGATAAAGCCACTCGTTTTGATATTGTTGAGCAATTAAAGTTACAACAACCCTATATTCATACCGGCAGCTTTGATCGCCCTAATATTCGCTACACCATAGAAGAAAAATTTAAACCTATGGTGCAACTGCTGCGCTATTTAAAAGAACAAAAAAGCCAAAGCGGCATAATTTATTGCACCAGCCGTAAGCGCGTAGACGACATAGCCGAAAAGTTAGCCGACGCGGGACTTAACGCCGCCGCCTATCATGCAGGTATGAGTAACGAGCAGCGCCAATTTGTGCAAACCGGCTTTGCCCGCGACGATATACAAATAGTGGTTGCTACAGTGGCCTTTGGTATGGGTATAAATAAACCCAATGTGCGCTTTGTATTGCATTACGATATTCCCAAAAGCATAGAGTCGTACTATCAAGAAACTGGCCGCGCTGGGCGAGATGGCCTTGCCGCTGAGGCTATAATGTATTTTGATCCGGCTGATATAGGCCGCGTAAGACGCTTTTTTGAAGATATTGACGACGAGCAACGTCGCCGCGTCGAAGAGCAGCGCTTTAATGCCATGGCAAGTTTTGCCGAAGCACAAACCTGCCGTCGACAAATCCTTCTTAACTATTTTAGTGAGTATCAACGTGAGCCATGCGGTAACTGCGATATTTGCTTAAATCCGCCCAAAAGCTTTGATGGCACTTTAGTAGCGCAGCAGGCACTATCGTGTGTGTACAGAGCAGAGCAACGCTTTGGCCTTGGATATATTGTTGAGTTACTACGCGGTGCAAACACCAGTCGTATTCGCGATAATAACCATCATCAACTCAGCACCTACGGCATTGGCAAAGACAAAAGCAGTGAATTTTGGCTAAGTATTTTACGCCAACTTATTCATCAAGGCTTATTAAGCCAAGATATAACCCAAGGTGCATCACTGCGTTTAACCGAAGCCGCGCGCGCTATTTTAAAAAGCGAATATGCGTTGCAACTCGCAGAGCCTCGCCTGCAAGCGAAGCATGTTTATCAAGATAAATTAGCCCAGTTTAATTACGACAAAAAGCTATTTGCTCGCTTAAGGGCGCTGCGAAAAGAGTTAGCCGATGCCGACGATGTACCGCCGTACGTGGTATTTAACGACAAAACGCTTGCAGAAATGGCGCAGCTAATGCCGACCAACGACAGCGAATTCTTAAAGGTGTCGGGTGTTGGCTTTACTAAATTAAATAAGTATGGCGGTGAGTTTTTAACTGCAATTCGCAACTACCTTGCTACTAACTAAGAGCATTATGACCATAATAGAATATCACCACACGCATCAATGCATTATTATTACGCCGGTAGAGCCGCCCCACGACGAAGACTTTGAGCTGTGGAGTCGCTTGTTTTTACACCACGATGAAATAACCATTAATGAGTACTCTGCTGGTGCCGATCGTCATCAACTGCGCTTCACTTATCAGCAGCAAACATTTAATTTAAACTTTGAACACTACAGCCAAAGTATTTGGATTAACGGCGAAGGCCATGACGCTGAACATTTATTAGCCGCACTTACTTTTTACCTAAGTTAATAGCAATTAAATAACTTCAAGCTCTCTACTTTTAACTTACATTTTAGTAACAATGATGTAAGCTGATATTACGGTAGTAATTTGCTACGTAGCAGTAAAGGGTTTGAATGATTACTAAAAAATGGATTTCATCTTGTTGTTTTAGCCTCTGTATTCCAAGCTTTTTTATGTTCAGTTTAGCTGCGCAAGAAACCCCTCATGCGCAAAATGATTGCGCAAGCGAGCAACCAACGCCATCAAGTAGTAATAATTTACGCCGTCAACTAGATCAACCAACGCCACTGTTAAAGCAAAGTAGTAATGCAAAAATTGCCAATATTACCTTGCAGCAACTTAACGTATTTAATACTGAACTCGAAGCCGAAAATAACGCCCTATTTCGCTTTGCTAACCGCGCGCATATTCAAACCGAGCCTGAGGTTATTAAAAGTATTTTATTGTTTGAGAGCGGTGATAATTTTGATCCTAAAAAGCTCGCCGAATCAGAACGCTTACTGCGTAAACAAAACTATTTATACGATGCTCAAGTCATTGCCACCGAAAACTGCGAAGGGAACGTTAATGTTACCGTCGTTACGCGTGACTTATGGACACTACTACCAGAAATAAGCTTTAGCCGCAGTGGCGGAGAAAACAAGTCGAGTATTGGTTTTCGCGAATCTAACTTATTTGGCTGGGGTAAGCGTTTGTCGTTGTCGCGCACTACAGATAGCGATCGCAATGGTTATTTATTTGTATACGACGATCCTAATATTTTATCAACCCGCTATCGTGGGCGTTTAGAGTACGCCGATAATAACGATGGTAAACGCCATCTGCTAGAACTTACCTATCCGTTTTTTGCTATAGACACCCCTTTTAGCTACGGTATTTTAAGCTATTCAGAGCAACGCGAAGAAGCGCTATATCAGCGCGGTGAAAAGTTTAGCGAGTTTGATCAAACGACCGACTACAACAGCTTTTTTGTTGGTCACTCCAAAGCATTAAGCCGTAACTGGACCCAGCGCCTCAGCCTGGGCTACGTTGATGAGCAACATACTTTTGCTGCAATAGACTCTACCTTTGCCCCCTTAGCCGTCGATCGCAGCTTAAGCTATCCTTATGTAAGCGGACACTGGTTTGAAGATAACTTTATAAAAGTACGCAATTTCGACAGTATTTATCGTACTGAGGACTTAAACTTAGGTTGGAACATAAAAGCCTTACTAGGCTACTCCGATGAATCTGTTAGTAACGATGATAGCCGCGCGGTTTACTCTTTTAACTTTAATAAAGCTCACTTTAGTGGTGATAATACCTTATGGCGCTTTAGTGCAGACATTGATGGTTACTGGAATAAAGAGCAGGACAAATTTGAAAATCTGATCTCCACCAGCCAAATACAATATTATTTAAATACCAGCATTGATCAGTCTTGGTATGTAAAAGCTCGGGTGCAGTACGCTAAAAACCTCACTAACGATAAACAACTTACACTCGGCGGCGAAACCGGCCTACGTGGCTACCCTATGGATTATCAGCATGGAGATCGCAGCTTTTTAGTGAGTTTAGAAAAGCGTTACTATTGGGAATATGATTTACTGCAATTATTTAAAGTAGGCGGCGCGGCATTTCTTGATGTTGGCCGAGCATGGTCTAACACCCCAAACAATATTGAAGATAGCCGCGTTCTTAAAAATGTAGGTATAGGCCTGCGCTTAGCACCAAGCCGTGCAAATGCCGGCACCATGATCCATATAGATATAGCTGCACCGCTAGATAGTGCCGATGGCGTAGATTCGGTACAGTGGCTGGTAAATGTTAAAAATTCTTTTTAAATGGCTATTTCGTCACACCCTAAAGCGTTAAACTGGGCATATATAATTATTATGAGACTATAACTTTGGAATTGTTAGCTCTGCTTGGCACCCAATATAAACTGGTCGTTACCCTTATTGCGTTATTACTTTTTCCGATACTGTTAAAAGGTACTAAAAAGCTTCTCGAAAAAGCTATTAAAGGAAAAATAGACCTACACCGAAAATATCGTGCTGAGCTATTACTTAAAATTATCCTCGCATTTGTGATGTTATGTTTAGTGCTGGTATTTTGGGGTATTGAGCTACGTGGACTCCTAGTACTAGGTTCGTCGCTATTTGCTATGCTAGGTGTTGCACTGTTTGCCGCTTGGTCATTACTTAGTAACCTCACCGCTTTTTTACTGATGTTTATTCAAAATGACTGCCGCGTTGGCTATTGGGTACGTATTGTTGATGGCGCAAATAGTATTGAAGGGCGCATTATAGAAATGGGCTTAATGAATGTAGTGCTTGAGCACATTGACGGGCATAGAGTTATATACCCTAATAACTTATTTGTAACTCGTCCGGTACTGGTTTTAAACAAAGAACCTAAGCCAACAAAAGCACCGGTAATTAGGCGTATTATTGGCCCCAAAAAGCCAAATAAATAGTAATAAAAAAGCCGTTTTGTTATCCCAACTGGGTTAACTAAAACGGCTTTACAATTTATTCTATCTATATTTAGTAGCTTACTATTATAACTAGTTATTTAACTCAGCTGTTTTAAGCTCATCATCTAAATCATTTATTTCATCAATAAAAGTGCCAAGCTGTTGTTCAACCAAGCTATTTGCATGAGCAAAATACGCAATATGAAACACCGCATCACCCTCATTTACTAATGGCATAGTTTGCTGGCCAATAATAATTCCACTGCGTGGTGCTGGTAGCTCAAGTTCAGAGTCGCCAAGTGGGCTGCTAATATAAGCAAGTACTTGCCCCTTAGTAACACGCTCTCCAAGCGATACCTGCGCACGCACAATACCATCTACATTAGCACGCACCCAACTTGTAGAGCTGGCTATAATAGGCTCAGGAAGCTTTCTAGGACGCTTACCACGGATCATTTTTAAATGACGCATAACATAGTCAACGCCTTGTACACCTGCAGCAATCGCAAATGGGTCAAAACGCAGTGCTTCACCGGCTTCATAAGTAATAACCGGGATCCCTAAGTTAGCGGCTTCGCTGCGCAGTGAGCCATTACGTAACGAGGCATCTATCACTGCGGGTGTACCAAATGCTTTAGCCATTTGTGCGGTGGCTTCATCGGCTAAATTAGCGCGTATTTGCGGTAAGTTAGTGCGGTGAATAGCTCCCGTATGTAAATCAATAATATGGGTACAATGTACTGCCACTTGATTAAAAAACATATACGCCATACGACCAGCCAGCGAGCCACGCTCTGAACCCGGAAAACTGCGGTTCATATCGCGTCTATCAGGTAAGTAGCGCGACTTATGTATAAAGCCAAACACATTTACAATCGGCACCGCAATCAGCGTGCCGCGCAACTGGTTAGGATCTATTTTAGCAAGTAATTGCCGCACCACTTCTACGCCATTGAGCTCATCGCCATGAATAGCCGCACACACCATAAGTACCGGCCCTTCCATAACACCATTAACCACTTCAATTGGAATATTAAGTGGAGAGTGGGTATAAAGTTTTGCCGCTTCTAAGGCCAGCGTTTTACGCTCGCCTACGCCAACACTTTCACCTAATAAGGTAAAAGAACGGTTAATTTTAACCTTTGCCACGAGTTGCTGTTCCTTTACTTGATGCTGTTTTTTCAATGAAATCAATCACCATGCCTGCAATATCTTTACCTGTTGCTATTTCAATGCCCTCAAGGCCTGGTGATGAGTTAACTTCCATCACTAAAGGACCACGTGATGAGCGAAGTAAATCAACACCGGCTACATTTAAGCCCATCGCTTTAGCAGCTGCAACGGCTGTTTTACGTTCTTCTGGCGTAATACGCACTAATGTAGCGCTACCACCACGGTGAAGGTTTGAGCGGAACTCACCTTCTTGTGCTTGGCGTTTCATTGCTGCAATCACTTTGTCACCTAAAACAAAACAACGGATGTCAGCACCACCGGCTTCTTTAATGTATTCTTGCACCATAATGTTAGCTTTTAAGCCCATAAATGCTTCAATAACACTCTCAGCCGCTTTACGCGTTTCAGCCAATACCACACCAATACCTTGCGTGCCTTCTAGTAGTTTAATTACTACCGGCGCACCGCCTACCATTTCGAGCAAGTCTTTTACATCATCTGGTTTACTAGCAAAACCAGTCACTGGCATACCTACACCTTTACGAGATAAAAGCTGTAATGAGCGCAACTTATCGCGAGAGCGAGAAATAGCAACCGACTCGTTTACTGGATACACGCCCATCATTTCAAATTGACGCAGCACCGAACAGCCGTAAAACGTAACTGATGCGCCAATACGCGGAATAACTGCATCAAAGCCTTTTAAGTTTTCACCACGATAGTGAATTTCTGGTAGCTCAGAGTTTATATTCATATAACAACGCAGTGCATCTACTACTTTAACTTCGTGACCACGAGCTTCAGCCGCCTCAATTAAACGACGCGTTGAATACAATTTTTTGTTGCGAGATAAAATACCAATTTTCATAATTTAAACCTTAAATAAGTACGTATTATTTTAGAAGCTTAGTCCCTCTAAAAGTTAATACATCCTTATAATAAATGAGATAAAGCCGGGTCAACGACTATACGATTTTCCATGGCTGTACGCCCGAGTAACATTCTAAACTTCATTGTTGCGCGGCTAGTTAAGGTAATTTCTATAGGCCAGCTATATTTACCCGCATGCAATGTTGTTTCTATAAAGTAACGTAACTCTTTTTGCCCGCCAGAGCTGGTTACGTGCTTCTTCTTTTTAACTTTTGCATTGCAAACAACTTGTGTTTCTTCATCTTCTTGCAATGGCTGGGTAATAAATTTAACCCACTTTTCGCCATCAACTTCATACTCTTCTATATTAAGTGCATGAATACATGAGGTGCGGGCACCGGTATCAATTTTTGCTTTTACTTTCTCGATGCCTAGCTCTGGTAAACTCAACCACTCACGCCAACCAACGGTAATCTTTGCTGTCATAAATGTGCCCTTAATAAAAAAGTGTCTTATACGCTACCGGAAAAAAAACACCAACAAAATAAATTTATCAAGTCGACAAATTGATTTGATTGATCTTTATAGCCGACTAGTTTAACAATATAAGCGTAACAAACTAGTCAACTTTAAGGGCCAAAAACCCCCTTGTTCGAAGCGCTAAATAAATTTAACTTCTTAAAAAAGAAAGATAAGTTTAATTTACTAAAGTAAATACACTATAGTAAACGGTATTAAAAACACACCATCTATGAGAAATTATTATGATTAATGGCTTACTTCACGCCCTTGTACTTGATGAGCAAGGCGGTGCGCGCACTATAGAAAACAGCGCCGAACTACATAATTGGCAACCAGAGCAAGGCAAGCTTTGGGTGCACATGGATTATAGCCAAGCTGACGTTGTCACTTGGCTAAAAGGCTGTGAATTTTTAACCGACTACGAATTAGAGTCGCTAACTGCAGACGAAACTCGTCCACGTATCACCCCTGCTACAAACGGCCATATGTTATTTTTACGCGGTATTAATTTAAATCCGGCACAAAGCCCTGAAGACATGGTTTCAATTCGCCTTTTTATTAACGATGATATTGTTATTACTACCCGAAAGCGTCGCTTACTATCTATTCAAGATATTTTAGCTTCATTTAGTAACAATACCGGTCCGCGCAGTATTTCTGAACTCGTCTGCACTATCACCCAAAAACTCACTTCCCGTATGGAAAGTGTTATTGATGCTTTAGATGAAACCCTAGATGAATTTGAAGAAGAAATAGATGAGCCAAGCAAAAAGTTTGATAATCAAGGTTTGTCGCAATTACGTCGGCAAACTATTGCTTTAAAACGCTATTTAAAGCCACAAAAAGAAGCGCTTATTAGCATGGTTAATCATCACTATTCATGGCTCTTCGATGAGGATAAAGCTAAGCTTAATGAAACCACTAATTTACTAACTCGTTACCTTGAAGAATTAGACAGCTCAATAGAGCGGGCGCAAATTATTCAACAAACAGTCACTAACCAAGTATCTGAGCAGCTAAATCAGCGTATGTATGTTATGTCGGTGGTGGCTGCATTATTTTTGCCACTGGGCTTTTTAACCGGCTTATTAGGCGTAAACGTAGGCGGCATACCTGGCACAGAAAGCCCTTATGCGTTCACCTTATTCGTAGTATTTTTAGTTGTGCTTACCGGCAGTATTGGCGTGTACTTTAAAAATAAAAAATGGTTGTAACAGTATAAATTAAAATTTTAGGAATGAGATACTAGTGCGGGAGTTGATAAATCGTGTCGCTTTTGACCCGCAGAGCCGCGGTACTTTTAATTTCAAGCCAGATGGCTTTTAAATAAAAAAGGCGAACATTTTACAATGTTCGCCTTTTTTATAACAGTCAGCTAATTACTCTTGAAAGTAAGTGCCCCAACCGTCGTATTCTACTTCGCATTCAACAGCAAGTGCTGCCAGCTTATCAACGTCTTCCATTATTACGTCAACATCAAGCTCTGACTCTACAACTATGTCAAAACTCCAAATTTTTGCACCGTCTTCAAGCTCAAGCTCTGCTGGCTCTTCCACATCGTAGCCTAATTTAAAAGCGGCTAATGCGGCCTGCTCTAACTTAGGGAAGTCTTCACATACAAAGTGATGTTCTACTTCGTAAAGTATTTCAGGGTCTGAACCATCTTCGAGTAATGAAGATACGATGTCTTCACTTATTTCACGCCAGTTTTCCATTAATTTTCTCTCACTTGAGCATCTAATTCAGTTATTTTAGCAGCCATAATACTGTGCACACTTTTAGC
This sequence comes from Pseudoalteromonas sp. MIP2626, assembly GCF_013414205.1. NCBI lineage: Bacteria > Pseudomonadati > Pseudomonadota > Gammaproteobacteria > Alteromonadales > Pseudoalteromonadaceae > Pseudoalteromonas > Pseudoalteromonas sp. MIP2626. Next base: position 112,862 of record NZ_JAATTW010000003.1, on the reverse strand, counting down.
GTGCTCGCGCGCGCTGATGTTTTTATCAAGCGATATGGGGGCTAACATTTCAATATAAATTGTACCATTATCCCAACGATTTAGTTTAATGGTTTTATGCGTTGTGCTCATACATACGGGCACTATGGGTACTTGCGCACTTAAAGCGGTATGAAATGCGCCTGTTTTTAAAGGTAATAAACCGCGTCCGTAACTGCGTGTACCTTCTGCAAACATCCATACTGATAAGCCATTTTTCTTTATTTTTTCAGCGGCTTTAGAAATAGTTCCCGCAGCTTTTGAGCGGTTTGTACGATCAATTAAAATATTCCCCGAAAGCCAATACAACTGACCAAAAAATGGCACCCACTTTAAGCTTTTTTTACCTACGCTAACACAGTTTTTAGGCACCATTGCAGGAATAGTAAATAAGTCATAACTATTTTGATGATTTGCCACATAAACCGCAGGACCAAGATTTACGCTATCCGGATGGTACTTTCGTACAACTTTAACGCCCAGCATTTTTGCTACTGAGCCAAACCAGCTCGCTATAATATGCACATTATTAGGATGAAATGGCCTCACTATTGATAACAGTAACCCAAAAATACAACTTAATAATATAAACAACAGCATAATAAAAATACGTATAACAGCAAGCAACAGAGCGTCTCCAAATATAATCGCGTTAAGCCAGCGGCTATTATAACGTTATTTTATGATCTACACGAGAAAATAGCGCACAAGTGTACGCTCAATTTTATAACAAACTAAATTTATAACAAAAAAATGGCCTGCATAAGCAAGCCGTTTAATATGAGCGAATGTGAATTAATCGCTACTCATCAATAGCATTTTCAATTGGCTCGTCATTTTGCGGGCTAAACTCTACAACAGCTTCATCTACTCTTTGTAGGCCTCGTGGTAGTTTATTACCCCTACGCCCTCGCTCGCCATAATAATGCTCTAAATCACTTGGTTTAAGCGTTAGTTTTCGCTTACCTGCATGCAGCGTTACACTACTGCCCTCAGGCACTACTGCTAATACTTTTACAAACTCTTCGCGGGCTTGTACTTTAGCCCCCGGAATAGAAATTATTTTATTACCTTTACCTTTACCTAGTTTTGGTAAGTCGCGCAGCGGAAATAACAACATCCGCCCTTCGTTGGAAATGGCCATACAATAATCACTAGCGACCTCGTTAACCCTAATTGGCGACAGTAATAAACCGCCTTTAGGTACGCTCACCAATGCTTTGCCGTTTTTGTTTTTACTCACTAAGTCTTTAAAGTCAGTAATAAAGCCATAACCTGCGTCTGATGCCATAAGTAATACTTGGTTATCTTCACCCATTACTACATGCTCAAAGTTAGCGCCTGCACTAAGGTTAAAACGCCCTGTCATGGGCTCACCTTGGCTACGTGCTGAGGGCAGGCTATGCGCATCGGTTGCAAACGCTCGTCCTGCTGAATCTAAAAACACGGCGGGCTGGTTACTCTTACCCCGAGCTGAGGCTCTATAAGCATCACCGGCTCGATAACTTAACCCTTGCACATCTAAATCATGTCCTTTGCCAACGCGTGCCCAGCCCTTGTCTGAAAGCACCACAGTGACCGACTCTGATGGGATTAAATCTTTTTCATTTAACGCTTTTGCTTCTAGGCGTTCAACAACTGGCGAGCGACGGTCGTCGCCATATATTTCAGCCGCTTCTTGAATTTCTTTTTTAAGCAACGTTGACATACGACGATCTGAGCCTAGCGTTTGCTGCAATTTATCACGCTCTTTAGCGAGTTCATCTTGCTCACCACGTATTTTAAATTCTTCTAACTTAGCTAAATGACGAAGTTTTAGCTCTAAAATAGCTTCTGCTTGTATGTCTGTTAAATCAAAGCGCTCCATTAATACTGGCTTTGGTTTATCTTCGCTGCGAATAATTTCAATCACTTCGTCAATATTTAAAAAGGCTGCTAATAAGCCTTCTAAAATATGTAAACGCGCTAACACTTTATCTAAACGATATTGTAGACGTCGACGTACTGTTTCGCGTCTAAACACTAACCACTCGGTTAAAATAGTCAGTAAATTTTTAACTTGCGGACGCCCATCTAGGCCAAGCATATTTAAGTTTACACGATAGCTTTTTTCTAGATCTGTGGTGGCAAATAAGTGCGCCATTAACGGCTCAGCTTTAATGCGATTTGAACGCGGAATAATGACGATTCGAGTCGGGTTTTCGTGATCTGACTCATCGCGTAAATCGGCTACCATTGGCAGCTTTTTAGCGTTCATTTGCGCTGCAATTTGCTCCAGTACTTTACCACCAGAGCACTGATGTGGCAGTGCGGTAATAACTATATCACCCTGTTCTTGCGTATAAACAGCACGCATTTTGATTGAACCACGCCCAGTTTTATATATTTTGTGAATATCGGCTTTTGGGGTAATTATTTCTGCGTCTGTAGGGTAATCTGGCGCATGTACCAAGGTGAGTAATTCTTCAAGCTCAGTTTTTGGTTTATCAAGTAATAAGCAACAGGCACTGGCTACTTCACGCACATTATGAGGCGGAATATCGGTTGCCATACCAACTGCAATACCCGTTATACCATTGAGTAATATATGCGGTAAACGCGATGGCAGTACCACAGGCTCATCCATGGTGCCGTCAAAGTTTGGCGTCCAATCTACCGTCCCTTGGCCTAGCTCTTTGAGGAGTATTTCAGAGAACTTAGATAAACGTGCTTCGGTATAACGCATTGCCGCAAACGATTTAGGATCGTCGGCCGCACCCCAGTTTCCTTGCCCGTCAACCAATGGATAACGATAAGAAAACGGCTGCGCCATTAATACCATGGCTTCATAACAGGCACTATCACCATGGGGATGGTATTTACCTAGTACGTCACCTACGGTACGGGCTGATTTTTTATACTTGGCATTAGCCGATAACCCCAGCTCGCTCATGGCATAAATAATACGTCGCTGTACTGGTTTTAAGCCATCGCCCACATGGGGTAATGCCCTATCCATAATTACGTACATAGAATAGTTTAAGTAGGCGTCTTCGGTAAAACGACCCATTGTTTGTTGCTCAATTCCTTGCATTAGCAAGGTATCTGTATCACTCATTAAAGCTTACCTAGTTTTTCTTATAGCTTACACGGTAGATCACATTGGCGTAATCATCGCTTACCAATAGACTGCCGTCACCTAATTCTGCAAATGCAACAGGGCGTCCATATGTTGTTTCGTCTTGCATAAAGCCTGTAATAAATGGCGTATATTTAGTTACACGGCCTTGTTCAATGCTCGCTAATGCCACTTTATAACCTGACTTTTTAGAACGGTTCCACGAGCCATGTTCAGCAACAAATAACTGCTGCTTATAGCTTGCTGGAAATTGCTTACCGTTATAAAAATGAATACCCAAAGGCGCTACATGCGCCGGTAAGGCTAGTGCAGGTGAAGTATAGTTGGCAATTTTTTTACCTTTTCCAAATTCAGGGTCAATAATCGCGCCTGCGTGAACATACGGAAAACCAAAATGCTCGCCCTCTTTAGTGACTCTATTTAACTCATCTGGCGGAATGTCATCCCCCATCATGTCGCGACCATTGTCGCTAAACCATAACGCTTGTGTGCTAGGGTGAAAGTCAAATCCTACTGAGTTACGTACGCCTTGCGCCAGTGTAGTAATTTGCTTGGTTTCTACGTTTAACGCAAAAATACGGCCAAAACGCTCGTCTTCAGCGCAAATATTACAAGGTACACCAACCGGAATTATTAGCTCGCCAGTTGGGGCAAAGCGTAAAAATTTCCAACCATGATGGCGCTCTGATGGCAGCGCATCGTAAAGCACCTCAAACTGTGGGTTTTTTAGTTGCGTATCAATATTTTTAAAACGAATGATGCGGTGTACTTCACCAACATATAAATCGCCATCTTTAATTGCTAAACCTGAAGGCATATTTAAGCCCTCTGCAACCAGCATTTTTTTATCTGCTACGCCATCGCTGTTATGATCAATAAGTGCATATACATTGCCTGCTTTGCGCGAGCCAACATATACTATGCCTTTTTTTGATACTACAACTTGCCGTGCATTTTCAACATCACTGGCAAATAAGCTAAGCTCAAACCCCGGGGCTACTGTGAGTTTATCTAATATATTTTTAGCCATTACGGTATTGCTAGTTAAACCTAGTAATAGCACTATTTTTAGTACCGTATTCATATATTCTCCTTGTTTATTTAAACGCAGACGCTAATTAAACTTGTGCCTTGTTACCGTGATCCTCTAGCCATTGACGCCTATCTGCAGAGCGTTTTTTAGCCAGTAACATATCCATCATTTCCATGGTTAATTCTTCTTCATCCAAGGTGAGTTGCACTAAACGCCGGGTATTTGGATCCATAGTAGTTTCACGCAGTTGCAACGGGTTCATTTCACCCAAGCCTTTAAATCGCTGTACGTTTACTTTACCGCGTTTTTTCTCAGCTTCAATGCGCGCTAAAATACCGGTTTTTTCGTCTTCATCTAGTGCGTAATAAACATCTTTACTAATATCGATTCTAAAAAGTGGTGGCATAGCAACATACACATGCCCTGCTTTTACTAGTGGCTTAAAGTGGCGCACAAATAAGGCGCACAATAGGGTAGCTATGTGTAACCCATCCGAGTCAGCATCGGCTAATATACATATTTTATTATAGCGCAGCGCTGTTAAATCGTCTGAATCTGGGTCTATACCTAATGCCACCGAAATATCGTGCACCTCTTGCGATGCTAATATTTGCCCCGAATCAACTTCCCAGGTATTTAATATTTTACCACGCAGCGGCATTATTGCTTGAAACTCACGATCTCGCGCTTGCTTAGCCGAGCCACCTGCCGAGTCACCTTCCACTAAAAATAGCTCGGTGCGATCGTTATCTGCGGCGCTACAATCGGTTAATTTCCCCGGAAGTGCAGGCCCTGCGGTTACGCGTTTGCGGATCACTTTTTTAGCAGCACGTAAACGTCGCTGCGCATTAGAAATACACAATTCAGAGAGTTGCTCTGCAATATCGGTATGCTCGTTTAGCCATAAACTAAAGGAGTCTTTTACTACGCCCGATACAAATGCCGCACATGAGCGTGACGATAACTTTTCTTTAGTTTGACCGGCAAACTGCGGATCTTGCATTTTAACTGAAAGCACATAGCTACAACGCTCCCAAATATCATCTGGGGTGAGTTTTACACCTCGTGGTAATAAATTTCTAAACTCACAAAACTCACGCATTGCCTCAAGTAAACCTTGGCGTAAACCGTTTACATGAGTACCGCCTTGTGCGGTAGGTATTAAGTTTACGTAACTTTCAGCTATTGACTCGCCCCCTTCAGGTAGCCAAATCAATGCCCAGTCTGCACCTTCTATTGAGCTTGAAAACTCACCTACAAAGGGCACATCTGGTAATGTTTCGTAGCCTTTAATGGCTTCAATTAAGTAATCTTTTAAACCCGTTTCGTAAAACCATTCTTGGGTTTCTTTAGTTTGCTTATTAACAAACTTAATGCGTAAGCCTGGGCATAACACGGCTTTAGCTTTTAATAAGTGATTTAGTTTAGTGATTGAATAGTTAGGCGAATCAAAGTAACTAACGTCTGGCCAAAAACGTACTGTGGTACCGGTATTGCGCTTACCCACCACGCCAATTACGCTTAAGTCTTCAACTTTTTCGCCATTTTCAAATGCCATTCTGTATTGCTGGGCATCTCGTCTAACGGTCACTTCTACGCGGGTTGATAGCGCATTTACAACCGAAATACCAACGCCGTGTAAACCACCCGAAAACTGATAGTTTTTGTTAGAAAACTTACCACCAGCATGCAGTTTGGTAAATATTAGCTCAACCCCGGGAATACCTTCCTCTGGGTGAATATCAATAGGCATACCACGGCCATCGTCACTCACTTCGAGCGAGTTATCTTCGTGTAAGATCACATCTATTCGAGTGGCATGGCCGGCCATTGCTTCATCGACACTATTATCGATAACTTCTTGGCCTAAATGATTTGGCCGCGAGGTATCTGTATACATACCGGGGCGGCGTTTTACCGGATCTAACCCATTGAGTACTTCAATAGCTTCGGCGTTATAATTTTGCTGACTCATAATTTTTATCTTTATATGCGCTAACTAGTTTTATTTAATTTAAGAAAATCGACAATGCTTGCAATAGTGCGCTCAAAGCCAATAAAGCTGTGATCACCACCAAATTCTATTAATTGCTTACAGTGTGAATAATAATTTACTGCGTGTTGAAAATTTAACACTTCATCACCCGTTTGTTGCAACAAGTACAACAACTCAGGGTGCTTTAACTCGCTCAATGTTAATACTTTTAAAGCATCTATATGACGGTTATTTAGTTCATAATTATAATCTTGATACGGATTATAATTTGCCCCAAGTAAAGGCTGTAATAAATTGCCCGGTGCTACCGCTGGGTTAATAACCACCGCAGGAATATGATAACGCTGCGATAAATAGGTGGCAAAAAAACCGCCTAATGAACTACCTAATAACGCGGTATTAGGTGTGATTAACTGCTCTAACTCGATAATAGCTTGCAGAGGTTCGTGGTTTAAACGTGGCACATAATAGTCAACATCATAGTGTGCCATAAGCTCACCAAAGCGCACAGCTTTATATGATTTTTCAGAACTATTAAAACCGTGAATATAAATTACGCGCTTAACCATATCACGTCCGTATTTATATGCACTTGCCCTTGCGCTGAGTTTATATAAAGCATTCTATAAGCTGGGCCATTATTTTGCTGTTGCCACGCTTTACTGTGCTTAGTAAATTGCACTGAGCTTGCCGGCGTAGCGTAAATATCAAGCTCTCTAAAACATTGCGTATAATCATTATGCACATGACCATGAATAAGCGCAGCAACATTGCCATTATTAACCAACGTATTTAATAGTTGTGGGCCATTTTCGAGCATATGTTTATCTAAATAACCGTTTATTGGCAACGGATTATGATGGCAAAATACCAGTTGCTTACTAACTGGCTGCGCTAAACAATCGGATATTTCATTTAAATGCTCACTTGTCACCCAACCGGCTGGAGTGAGCCCTTTGGAGTTAATAAGTAATAGCTCAATATCAGTGCTTGCGTTATTAGTTAGGTTATTAGCCACTAAGCGTTTTGACGCTTTTATTTGTCCACCACTGATTTGCTCAAGCAAGGCAATTTCGTCATGATTACCTGGTAGCCAAAATACTGGGCAAGTAAGTGTACTGTTGTTTATAAGCTCACTAAATAATAAGTAAGATTCCATACTATGATCTTGTGTTAAATCACCGCCAAATACCACTGCATCTAGTTGTTGTAACGCCATATGTTCAAGCGCTTGTTGAAAATATGTGGCTGTATTTACCCCAAAGTACTCAGCATTTCTATCGGCAAATAAATGGCAATCTGTAACATGAGCAATACGTAAAGATGGCTTATTAAAAGTATAAGTATCATCAAACCAAGCCATTATTTACATCCCAATTTAGCGTGGCTTGGCCATGCTCAACACACGCCACCAGCCAATCATATAAAAAGGCGTTAAGCTGATATTTTTCATCTTTTTGATGCATTTTAGGATTAGGATAACCGTAAGAAGGTTTTATGCGCTGATGATAGTCGTGATGAATAATTTCGGCCACTTTCGCATCATTATAAAGCCTAACGGTTAAGTATAATGGGGTAATGCCTTTTACCATTCCTGATAGCTGTTTAATTGACACATCCATAGTGTATTTAGCCATGTCATCTATTTTTACAGCAAACTCACTGTTACCCAACTTTACCTCGCGAATACTCTGTTTAGTTTGCTCGCTTGGTAATAACTTTAAAAGCCGCACGTAATTATGCTCGCAAAGTGTTAAATACTTTGGAAGGTTTTGAATATATCTTTGGGTTGCTAAAAGTGCTGTCAAAGTACCGCCATTACAATTTATAAATTACTATTTATGTATAAAATTTATGCCCACTTGTTGATCATACCATCACGATTGAGCGCTAACCATTGCAAACAAATAACCGTTGCAGCATTGTCTATTTCCCCACTATTAAGCCGTGCCAGTGCATCATCTAGTGTTAATATATGGGTTTTAATATCCTCCCCTTCCGTTTCTAAACCGTAAACTCCGCTGTTTACTTGGCTTAAATCGGCGCGGGCTAAATATAAATGTAACCGCTCAGTAGTGCCACCGGGGCTTGAAAGATACGAAAGCATAAACTCGAGCTCGGTTAAATTAAGTCCGGCTTCTTCATAGGCTTCTTTTTTTACTACCGCTGCATAATCCTCACTGCCATCGGTCATACCTGCAATACATTCTAACAGCCATGGCGAATGTTTGCTTTTTATTGCACCAATGCGTATTTGCTCTATTAATAACACTGTATCGGTTACAGGGTCGTAAGGCAGCACGGCAATAGCATCGCCGCGTTCTAAAATTTCACGGCTAATGAGTTGCGACTCGCCACCGGCAAATAATGCATGTTCAAATTGATATAAGTTAATTTTAAAAAAACCATCGTAAAGGTTAGTAATAGGTTTTAATCTCACATCTTGGTGAGTAAATTCGATCAACTTTTTATTGGTCATATAACTACCTCTTACTTATTTTAATAAACTAAAGTGGATTAATATATTCTGTTACACTTACAAACATTGTTTTACTCATTTTTTTTTTAGTTATGAGCCAAAACAGGTTAACATGCCCAATAGTATAAAATTTGTCTAAGGACCGAACCACACATGAAAAAGAACATCCTTGCGGCGCTGGTTAGTTTATCATGCGCAATTGGCGCTACAGCTGCTCACGCTGAAGATTTACTGCAAGTTTTTGAAATTGCGACAGCAAACGATCCTACCGTGTTAAAGGCAAAAGCCCAAGCGGATGCACAATCTTATCAAAGTGATCGTGCGATGAGCGCATTATTACCTCAAATAGGTTTAAGCTTAGGCTACGAAAAAAGTGACTCTACCTCTTTTCAAGTTGATGAAAGTACCTTCAACCAAGTTAAACTAGAAAGCGATACTGACCAATTCACTCGTGGTGTTAGCTTAAGCCAAACACTGTTTGATTTAGGCGCATGGAATAACCTAGGTATTGCTGATAAACAAGCTTTACAAGCCAGTGCACAGTACGATTTTGCTAAGCAAGATTTAATAGTACGTGTTGCCGATGGTTACTTTAATGTATTAAGTGCTATCGATAGCCTTGAATTTGTTAAAGCTGAAAAGCGCGCTATTGAACGCCAATTAGAGCAAACAAAGCAACGCTACGCGGTAGGCCTAACTGCTATTACCGACGTACACGAAGCCCAAGCTCAGTTTGATAACTCAGTAGCACAAGAAATTGTTGCCGGTAATGCCGTAGAAACAGCACGTGAACTACTGCGCGAAATAACAGGTAAGTACCACGCAAAACTTGACGTTTTAAATACCGAAACATTTTCAACTGTAAAGCCAAATAAACCCTCTAGCGACTTAGTTAAAGTGGCTGAAGAAAAGAACTTAAATTTACAAGTAGCAAAAGTCACAGTTGATATAGCTAAAGATCAAATTGAGCTAGCGAAAGCAGGCCACTACCCAAAGTTAACACTTGATGCGCGTTACGGTGATTCTTTAACCAATCGCGACATAAACGGTGCAAGTTTTGATAACCAACCTCGTGCCGATTCGACCACTATAGGTATCAACTTTAGTGTGCCTCTTTACTCAGGTGGTGCCACGGTTGCTGCAACTAATCAAGCACGTGCATTTTACGTCGCTGCAAGCCAAGATTACGAAACTAACTATCGCGCAGTTACACGCACAGTTATTACTTCTTATAATCAAGTGGTTTCAGATATAGCGACCTTTAGAGCGCTAGAGCAAGCGGTTATATCTGCCGAAAGTGCACTTAAAGCAACTGAAGCAGGTTTTGAAGTAGGTACTCGTACTATTGTTGATGTACTTGTTAGCACACAAAACTTGTACAATGCAAAACGCAACCTTGCCAATGTTCGCTATCGCTACGTGGTATCTACGCTGCGCTTAAAGCAAGCAACAGGAACACTGACAAATGCTGACTTAATGGCGATTAATAAAGGTTTAAACGCAATTTAACACAACTTAGTGTCCCGTCCTGAAATAGGTTGACGGTTTTAATTAAAGGCCAGCATTTTGCTGGCTTTTTGTGTTTTATAGCGCTTAGCGTTAAACTAGCGTTTTTATTATTAGAGAATTTTTTTGTGGTTACCTCATCTCCTTTTAAAATATCTTTTTTGGGTCCTCGTTACTGGTTAACTTGGGTGGGTGTTTTCTTTTTATATTTAATTTCGTGGCTACCACAAAAGCTACAACTAGCAATGGGCAAGCAGCTTGGCCGATTAGTGCATAAATATATGAAGCGACGCCGCCATATTGCTGAGGTAAATATAAGACACTGCTTCCCAGATATGAGCGAAGCAGACCAACAAGCATTAGTATTAAAAAACATGGAAAATACCGGAATGGCCATGGTCGAAACCGGTATGGCATGGTGGTGGCCAAAGTGGCGAGTACAAAAAGCTTACGGTTCAATAAAAGGGCTTGAGCACTTTGAGCGCATTCAAGCGTCGGGCAAAGGCGTGTTAATGCTAGTTCCGCATATTTTGCATCTTGAAATGGCGAGCCGTGTAATGGGATTAAAATACCAAGGCTTAGGTTTTTATCGCCCGCACAACAATCCGCTTATGGAATACTTTACTACCAATGGTCGCTTGCGCTCTAACGAATATTTAATTGGCCGAAAAGACGTAAAAGGTTTATTAAAAGCACTCAAAAACAAAAAAATATGTTACTACTTACCTGATCAAGATTATGGTCGTAAGCATTGTGAATTTGTGCCATTTTTTGCCGTACCAGACACAGCAACAACCACAGGAACGCTAATGTTTGCAGCCAGTAAACACTGTGAAACAGTTAGTTTAGTTAGCCGTCGTGACGAACACGGTAAATACCACTTAGAAGTATTACCTGAACTTGAAAACTTCCCCAGTGGCGACAAGAAAGCCGATGTAACTCGTGTTAACCAACGTATAGAGCAAGCAATTAATGCCGCTCCTGAGCAATATATGTGGCTACACCGCCGTTTTAAAACACGCCCCGATGAAAATAGCACTTCTTTTTATTAAAAGTAATGGTATAACAATAGATAATAAAAATAAAAATGAGTACCAACTATGTGGTTCTGGATTAAACATTTATCACTGGCTGCGGGGCTAATAATTCTCGCAGTCTACTTTTTATTAGGTGATGGTCCAGTATTTGATTTTAAAGAATCAAACAATGCAGCGGCGCAAGGATTAAGTCGGTTTTACTCTTCAATTCGTAATAAAGTGAGCGACGAGCAAGGTAAGTTTGTATTGCAGCTTAAAAAGCCAGAACAAACTCTCGAGCGTGTTTTAGCTGAGCGCATGCGTATTATTGAACCGATTCCAAAAACCTGGACAGGTAAAATTGAGCCTCGACGCTTTGAAAACGGGTCAACACTAAAAAAGGCGTTATCGCAATATGCCAGTAATGAAGGCATAGAGTTATATTGGTATTTAAGTAAAGATTACGTCGTTAAAGATCATTTTAGAGTCGATAGCAATTTCACTTCTACCTTGTATCAAGTAGGGCGTGCAATTAACGACGACTTTGAAAACGAAGTATACACTTACTTATGTCATAAACAGCGCGCGGCCGTAATTACTGAACTACCTTCTGAATTTGTTCGCACTAACTGCTTACAACTTAAAACTTGAACTTAATAATTAGCACTTTGATACTCATCTGAGTATCAAAGTGACGCGCGCTTAACCAAAGTTCAAGTTAACTTAATTCAAACACAGTTTGCCAGATTGCAGTTACATTTTTAATGTCATCACTAAATTGTGCACGCTCTGTGCAGCGCCCTTGCTGATCTAAACTCAACACGTGATAGCGCGAACGGTAATTAATATACGCCTGAATTAATTGCTGCTTTTGCGCCTTGGTAATGCAGCCAAGCTTTGCAGCATCAGTTAAAATTCTGACGTTATCGGAATACACACATAGCTCTTCAAATTGTTGCGCATAATTTAGCACTAAGTACTGAGTAATAAATTCAATATCTGTCATTGCGCCAACATCTTGCTTTAAATCAAATTGCTGCTCATTTCCTGTTGCTAAATGTTCACGCATTTTTTCACGCATTTTTATTACATCGTCTTTGAGCACTTTTTTATCGCGCGGCTGACACAGTATATTTTTACGAATTTGCGCAAAACGCTCAACAAATTCAGCTTGCCCTAAAATCAGCCTAGCTCGCACTAGCGCTTGATGCTCCCACGTCCATGCCTGTGTTTGTTGGTAATGATTAAAGCTCTCTAGGTTAATCGCCAGTAACCCCGATGCGCCTTCAGGGCGTAGTCGTGTATCAAGCTCATATAAAATCCCCGAAGCGGTTCGGGTATTAAATAAATGCATTAAACGTTGCGCCAATTTTAAATAAAATTGCCTTGAATCTATTGGCTTTACACCATTAGTTTGGCTGCTGCCATCGTGGTTATGTACAAAGACTAAATCTAAATCAGAGTCATAACCCACTTCAAAGCCACCGGTTTTACCATAGGCAATAACCGCAAAACCTTTGCTTTCGTCGTTAGTACTAGGTGGCATACCAAAGCGTTTTACACAATTGTGCCATGCAATATTAACGGCCTGATCGACAATAGCCTCCGCCAGTGCCGTTAAATGATCGCTCACCTTCATTACATCCATAACATCGGTGGCATCGGCAGCGGCAATTCGTAACTGATGCGTTTGTTTAAACTGTCGTAACGCCTCCATTTGCATTTCTAAGTCGTCGGGCTCAATACGTAAAAAATATTGCCTAATTTCGTCTTTATAGGCGCTTAAAGGTGTTGGCTTATAAAGTACTGCGGGGTCTATTAGCTCATCAAGCAAAATAGGGTAAAGCGAAATATGCTCACCTATCCATTTACTATAACAACACAATAATACTAACTGCTTTAAGGCACCTGGGTTTTCGTATAACAGCTCTAAATAGGCGGTACGCGAAATTATTTTATTGAGTATTTGGCAAATAACATTAAATGTTTCGGCAGTGGCATTAAAGTCGTTCATTTGTTTGAGTAAAACCGGCATTAATTTATCAAGAATATTACGCCCTCGATTACCCACTTTTGCTTTAGATATACGTTGTTTAAAGTCGTGTAGTGGTGTTTGCCAATCTTCCCTGGGATCATTTAAAAAACTCACATCACCATGATCCCAAGTACTAATAAATGCGCCTTCGCAAGTATCTAACGGCTCGGTTTCCTCCCCTATTACATGATTAAACTCATTATGAATTTGCCCCATTACATGCTCTAAATAGCTTAACGTAGCGCTAAAGTCGGGCTGATTGAGTAAATAGTTTAAACGTTGCTGATTTAGCTCCTCATCCGGGAGGGTTTGCGTTTGTTGGTCATCAAATATTTGTAGGTACTGCTCTACTTTACGCAGGTATAAGTAGTTTTTTTGCAGATCTTTTGCTTCAAGCTCATCAATTACTTGGCTTAAGCTAAGCTCTTTAAGAGCGTGTAATAATGATTGAGTTTGCAAATTAGCCTCTCGCCCACCACGTACCATTTGTAGTGCTTGTACAATAAATTCAACTTCTCGTATTCCGCCTGCGCCTAGTTTTATATTGTTGGTTAGGCGCTTACGACGTACTTCTTGAGCAATCATCAACTTCATTTTTCGCAGCGACTCAATCACCGAAAAGTCAATATAGCGTCTATATACAAACGGCTTTAATAGCTGGTTAAACTCGCTAAAATAAATGTTAGGCGTGCCAATTAAGCGCCCTTTTAACATGGCATAACGTTCCCAATCACGGCCTTGCTCTTGGTAATAATCTTCAATTGCATTAAAGCTCATAACTAACGGGCCACTTTCACCAAAAGGTCGCAGTCGCATATCTACTCTAAATACTTGGCCGTCAACGGTCACTTGATTAAGTGCGGTTATTAACTTTTGCGCCACTTTGGTATAAAACACTTGGGCTTCGAGCGAGCGACGCCCGCCTTGGGTTTTAATATTGCGAGGATAGGCAAAAATAAGATCTATATCTGATGAATAATTTAGCTCTTGTCCGCCAAGCTTACCCATTCCTAACACCATTAAAGGCAATGGCTGACCGTGTTCATTTAAAGGCTCACCATTGGTTTTTGCCACCTGTGTATAAGCCCACTGATTTGCACTTTCTATTAGGTTATCTGCTAATTGGCTTACATACTTGATACTGTCGGCAATTGGGTTGTCGCAACATAAATCTAAAAAAGCCACTTTAAGCCAGTACTTTTCTCGGTATTGCCGCAGTAATTTATGGCAATCGCGCTCATCAATATTATTTAGGTCTAAGTCAATAAAAGGAGCTGCAATCACCCTATTTTTAATTTCGGTGTTACATAATAACCAGTTTTTTAGCTCAGGTTGCGATGTTAAACAGCGCCATGCAAAGTCACTCAAGGCTAATAACCGTACCAGCGCTAATTCTTGCTTTTGTTGTGGATAAAGCTGTTCGAAGCGTGTTTCGCCAAGTTTCTGTAATTGAATGGGAAGTTGCTTTACGTTACTCATCAATACTCTCTTTTATATCATCAATAACCGTACTAGAATGATTAAAAACCTATTAAGGTAAATACTACTTAGGAAAACCATGTCATATTTGTCATTATCTAACACTAGTTTACTTGCGATTGCTATTAGTTTTATTGTTATTTGCGTGATCATAATGAGCTTAAGAATAACCACTCAACTAAAAGCAAAACAAGCGCTTAAAGATGAGTTAGCGCAGCATGATAACTTTGCAATGGGGATTAGTTTTGCCTCAGAAATATCGGTGGTGATTGCCTCAGTAGCATTTTTATTTGATGAAATAAGCATAAGCACAGCGCAATCGAACCCATTAAAAGTGATCTTTTTAATCGTTTTATTATTTTTATTTATTAAAGTAGGTCACTTAATTCATCGCAAATGGATTTTGCATCGCTTTAATGAAGAAGCCGCTATTTTAAAACAAAATGTCTGCGCCGCACTGGTCGACTCAGGTATGTTAATTGCAAACTGTATTATTACTTTAGGGCTTTACACTTGGACTCACACTCAAGGTTTTAGCAGTTTACTCATTGCCTTTGTAAGTTTTTTTGTACTACAAGGTATGTTTGCTTTTGATAGTAAAATACGTGAATACCACTTTGCCAAAGCTAACCAAGGCGCATCACTACAAAGTAACTTTGGCCTTGAAAATACCTCTATTGGTATTCGTTACGCGGGTAAATCAATTGGTTTATCGCTGGCCGCGTATGCTGGTTTGTCCAGCGCAGCGTTTCAAAATGGTAAGATGGTCGAAAATTTATTTACACTCGTGATGCATTGCGGTGTAATGTGGGTGCTACTTTACAGTTTAACTTATGTAATAAAAAAGATTTCGTTACCAAATATCGATACTTCGCTGGAAATTGATCATCAAGATAATATTGGTATTGCTTGTATCGAATTTGCGGTTTTTTGTGCTGTAGGTTATTTGCTTATTAGTATGTTTTCAATTTAACACCAAGCTGATTAAATATAATATTTAATCAGCTTGTGAACACTTTGCTTAAGTGTAATGGGGCCTTATGCTATTTGATGTAACCAATTATCTGTTAGTTGATATAGATAATGAGTTTAGCAGAGCATTTGCTGAGTACTCTTTTAATCATGCTCAGAGCCAATCACCCAGCGGGTTAATAGCAGCTGGTAGCCACACCCGGCAGTTAGTAAAAATGATGTTTGATGAACTTATAAAAGATTACTGCTATTGCGACTTTGAAAATGAAATTAGTGTATCAGAGCTCGCTACCTACTTGCATGATCATCATAAAATTAAAGGCGTATTATTTAACCGTGTTGATTACTTACTTGGCGATGATAAACAGCGCTTTATTTATAACTCACTACACAAAAGTCGCTTTTTAGTTAGCCAAGACGAAAATGGCTTTTCGTTTAGCCCAGTAACAGACCCAGGGCATTCAAATCACTTATCGTGCCATACCGATATAGCACAAGCGTCACTAAACCAAATAGAGACTGATGAGCAATTTAATAAAAATAAATAATTGCACCTAGCTCACAGCTTACTTACCATAGCGGCATATAACTTTTATGCACTAACCAATAAGTGACACCACATGCGAGTTCCTCATATTTATCAGGCATCGAGTATTGCCTTAAACACTCCCGTTACATTAGATGACGACGCTGCAGGGCATATTGGCCGAGTATTGCGAATGAAAGTAGGCGAGCACGTGTCTATTTTTAATGGTGAAGGCGGTGAATACCTTAGTGAAATTATTGAGGTGACTAAAAAAAATGTCGTGGTTATGCCACAACAGCTAAATACTCATGATGTAGAGTCGCCCTTAAAAATTCACTTAGGCCAATGCGTATCGCGTGGCGATAAAATGGATTTTACCATTCAAAAATCGGTGGAACTGGGCATTACCGAAATCACCCCTATTTTTAGTCAGCGTTGCGGCGTTAAATTAATGGGCGATCGACTTGATAAAAAACACCAACAATGGCAAAAAATAGCCATAGCCGCCGCAGAGCAATCTGGGCGTAATTTTGTACCTGTTGTTCATCCGCCGGTAGATCTAAAGCAATGGCTTGCACAGCAAAGTGCAGCAATTAAGCTCACCTTGCATCCACGTGCCGAGCACAGTATCAAAACAATTACCGTCCCAAAAGATGGCGTACGCTTTTTAGTTGGCCCTGAAGGCGGCTTTACTGATGAGGAAATGGCGCAAACAAAGCAACAAAACTTTGTAGATATTCGCTTAGGCCCGCGCGTATTACGCACCGAAACAGCAGCATTAACTGTTTTAAGTGCATTACAGCTGCAGTTTGGCGACTTAGCTAATTGAAATAACTAAAAGTACCCACATATATATATTAATATTCATATTAAGGCACAGCGCATGGCAATTAAGTTAGGCATTATTTCAGATCCTATTAGCGGATTTAATATTAAAAAAGACACTGGTTTTGCAATGATGATGCAAGCGCAAGCACGTGGCTATGAAATTTACTATATGGAAATGGATGATCTTTCACTACGCCAAGGTCAGGCATATGCTACAGCTGCAAAAGCACAGGTTTTTGACGATCCAAACAATTGGTACCAGCTTGAGCAAAAAACCACTATTGCACTTGGCGATTTAGACGTTATTTTAATGCGTAAAGATCCCCCTTTTGATACCGAATACATATACGCAACTTATATTTTAGAGCGTGCCGAACAAGCAGGTACACTCATAGTTAACAAGCCACAAAGCCTGCGCGACGCAAACGAAAAGCTGTTTACAGCTTGGTTTAGCGAATACACGCCCGACACTTTAGTAACGCGCAGCCAAAAGCAAATTCGTGAGTTTTTAGCCCAGCATAAAGACATTATTTTAAAACCGCTTGATGGCATGGGTGGCGCGTCGATTTTTAGAGTTAAAGCAGACGATGCTAACATTGGTGTAATTTGTGAAACATTAACCGAGCACGGCAGTCGCTTTGCCATGGTACAAAATTATGTTCCAGAGATCACTCAAGGCGATAAGCGCGTATTGGTTGTTGATGGCGAAGTAATTCCATATTGCTTGGCGCGTATTCCACAAAACGGAGAAACACGCGGTAACTTAGCCGTAGGTGGACGCGGCGAAGCACGTCCTTTAAGTGAATCCGATTTAAAAATTGCACAAGCTGTGGCACCAACACTTAAAGAAAAAGGCCTAATTTTTGTCGGCTTAGATATTATTGGCGACAAATTAACCGAAATTAACGTAACCGCACCAACCTGTGTTAAAGAAATTGAAGCGGCGTACGATATTTCAATTACGGGTATTTTATTTGACGCAATTGAAAAACGACTCGCTAAATAAGTTAGCGTTATTAAAAGCGCTTTCATATTGTAAGGTTTAAGGTATTCATTATTTTTAAATCGTATGAAAGTGCTTATTTTGTTTTAAAAACATGGGTATGTGCCATACTAAAAATTCATTAACTAAAAAGGGTGAAATCTATGCAGTCATTAGAAAATCATTTTTTAATCGCAATGCCGTCGATGCAAGACCCTTTTTTTAAACGTGCTGTTACCTATATTTGTGAGCACAATGAAGACGGGGCTATGGGCTTGGTAATCAACCAACCTATTAATATTACCGTAGGTGAGTTACTCGATAAAATAGAAATTGATAACGACAAAACTCAGCAAGCAGCGCAAGTTAGCGTATATGCTGGCGGGCCGGTTAAAACCGACCGTGGTTTTGTACTGCACTCTCCAAAGCATGGTTACTCTGCGAGCCAAACGCTCAGCAGTGATATCATGATCACCACCTCTAAAGATGTACTCGCTTCGTTAACCACAGCACAAGCACCTGAACAATTTATTATTACTTTGGGCTACTCTGGCTGGGAGCAAGGTCAATTAGAACAAGAGCTATTGGATAATAGCTGGCTGATAATTAAAGCTGATCCGAAAATTATTTTTGACACCCCCGTTGAAAAACGCTGGGAAAAAGCAGTTTCTATGCTCGGCTTTGATATAAGCCAACTCAGCCCTGAAGCTGGTCATGCTTAACAAGATAAACTTATGACAAAAAAAAACTTCAAGCCGCAAGGCCAGCGTACTGTAATGGGCTTTGACTTTGGCACCAAAAGTATTGGTATTGCTATAGGTCAAGAGCTCACTGGCAGCGCATCGAGCCTTAAAGCTGTAAAAGCACAAGATGGCATTCCTAATTGGGATGACATAGCAGTACAAGTAAACGAATGGCAGCCCGATTTAATGGTGGTGGGTTTACCGCTAAATATGGATGGCACCGCCCAAGAGGTAACCTTTAAAGCTAAAAAGTTTGCTAATCGATTGCATAATCACTACGCCATACCGGTAGAAACACAAGATGAGCGCTTAACCACCGCCGATGCTAAAGCGCGCCTGTTTGAACAAGGCGGCTATAAAAACTTAGGCAAAGGCAAAGTAGATAACATGTCTGCGGTGATTATTTTAGAGAGCTTTTTTGAAACGAGTTACGGTGAGTAAAAATATTAGGTGCTAGGCTTTAGGTATCAGAGCTTTTAAGCTGATACCTAAAGCCTTAAATTAAATTAACTAATATTGCCTTTATCATCAAGGCCATCAATAGTAACCCCTTGTAAAAAGCCCGCCCCTTGCTGCTCATTGTTGCGCAGCTTTATCATTAAGCGTAAATCGTTCGCCGAATCAGCATGGTGCAACGCATCTGCATAATTGATTCGTTGCTGTTTATACAATTCAAATAAGGCCTGGTCAAAGGTCTGCATGCCCATTTCTTTCGATTTAGCCATGGTTTCTTTAATACCGCCTATATCACCATTTTTAATTAGCTCTGCAACCATAGGTGAATTAAGTAATATTTCAATAGCAGCAACTCGACCTTGCCCGTCAGATGTGGGGATCAGCTGCTGGGCAATAATAGCGCGTAAATTTAATGCTAGATCGTACTTAAGCTTATCGTGCTTTTCTTTTGGCACTAAATGCATGATCCGATCTATCGCTTGGTTAGCGTTGTTTGCATGCAAGGTAGCCACACATAAGTGCCCTGTTTCTGCAAAGCTTAATGCATACTCCATGGTTTCTTGTGAGCGTATTTCGCCTATTAATATTACGTCGGGTGCTTGGCGTAACGAGCTTTTAAGCGCTGACTCAAAACTTTCGGTATCTAGCCCTACTTCGCGTTGAGTAATAATACTTTTACGGTGTTCGTGTACAAACTCAATCGGGTCTTCAATGGTTAATATATGTCCGCGCTGATTACGGTTTCTATAGCCAATAAGTGCAGCAAGTGAGGTTGACTTACCCGTACCGGTTCCCCCCACAAATAGCACTAAACCACGTTTCGACATAATCACATCGGTAAGTGTAGACGGCAGCCCAAGTTCGCCAATTTCAGGTATTTTAGTAACAATACGACGAATAACCATGCCCGCTTTATCGCGCTGCCAAAATGCCGAAACACGAAAACGTCCTTCGTCAGTGGCAATCGCAAAGTTGCATTCTTTCGTTGTATGAAACTCGGCTTTTTGTTTTTCACTCATTGCCGATTCAACCAACTCAAGTGATTGCTCATCACTGAGCGGCTCATCATCAAGCGGGGTTAATTCACCATTAATTTTAGCGCTGATAGGCAGTTGGCTTGAAACAAATAAATCAGAGCCTTTTTTATCTATCATTATTTGTAAAAAGTTATTTAAAGATAAAGCCATTAGTATTCCTTAACCACCGAACTGAGTTTTGTCTTGCGCTTTAGCTTGCGCTGCAATATTGGTAACAATGCCATGATTAACTAAGTTTGTTAAACATTGATCCATCGTTTGCATTCCATGCGAAGCGCCAGTTTGAATAGACGAGTACATTTGCGCCACTTTATCTTCACGAATTAAGTTACGAATAGCAGGTACTGCAAGCATAATTTCGTGAGCAGCTACTCGCCCACCGCCAATTTTTTTAAGCAGGGTTTGCGAAATTACCGCACGTAATGATTCCGAGAGCATAGAGCGGATCATGGCTTTTTCTTCACCTGGGAATACATCTATAATACGGTCAATGGTTTTAGGTGCAGAGGTGGTGTGCAAAGTGCCAAATACTAAGTGACCAGTTTCGGCTGCTGTCATTGCCAGGCGAATGGTTTCTAGATCACGTAATTCACCAACTAATATTACATCGGGATCTTCACGTAGTGCACTGCGTAGCGCATTTTTAAAGCTATGTGTATCGCGATGTACTTCTCGCTGATTAATCAGACTTAATTTATTATCGTGGACAAACTCTATTGGATCTTCAATAGTGAGAATATGGTGATGTTTTGTTTGATTTATATAATCAACCATAGCCGCTAGTGTTGTCGACTTACCTGACCCTGTAGGCCCAGTTACTAATACTAAGCCGCGGGGAGTATCGGCAATGGTTTTAAAAATATCGGGGGCGCCTAAATCATCTAATGTGAGCACTTCACTGGGAATAGTACGAAATACGGCAGCAGGTCCACGGTGAGTATTAAAGGCATTAACACGAAAACGTGCTAAATTAGGCACTTCAAATGAAAAATCCACTTCGAGATTTTGTTCGTAGTCCTTGCGCTGGTTATCGTTCATAATATCGTAAACTAGGTTGTTTACATCTTTGTCTCCTAGTGCTGGTATATTAATACGCCGCACATCGCCATCTACGCGTATCATAGGTGAAACCCCTGATGATAAATGTAAATCGGATGCTTTGTGTTGCACACTAAACGCCAATAATTCGGTAATATCCATTTATGACTCCACAACTAACTGATAAATATATGGTTACAATAGCAGAACGACTTACATCCGCCTACGCTAGAATTGCAGTAGCGGCAAAAAACGCCCAACGAAATAGTAAAGAAATAACCTTACTTGCAGTATCCAAAACCAAACCAAGTGCCGATATTATTGCTGCCTACGAGCATGGCCAACGCCAATTTGGTGAGTCTTATGTTCAAGAGGCTATAGATAAAATAGCGCAACTACATACATATAGCGATATCATTTGGCATTTCATTGGCCCTATTCAATCAAATAAAAGCGCACAAGTGGCGGCCAATTTTGCTTGGGTGCAAAGTGTTGATCGAATTAAAATAGCGAAACGCTTAAACAGCCAACGACCAGCCGATAAAGCCGCGCTTAATGTGCTTATTCAAGTAAATATTAGTAATGAGGAAGCTAAGTCGGGTTGCCAACTTAATGAAGTAGCCGAACTGGCCAGTTTTATTAACCAGTGTGAGCAATTAACTTTACGCGGGCTGATGGCTATTCCGGCTAAAAGTGACGATATTACAACGCAAACTCAATATTTTAAGCAATTACAAACTTGCTTTGATAAACTACAGACCCAATATCCTCAAGTAGATACTTTGTCGATGGGGATGAGCAATGATGTTGAAGCTGCAATTAGTGCAGGCTCAACCATGGTGAGGATCGGCACAGACATTTTTGGCACACGAACTTAAAAGGTGATAACAGATATATGTCAGATAAAACAATCGCATTTATAGGCACAGGTAATATGAGCTACGCCATTATTGGTGGCATGGTAAAAAATGGGTTTAATGCAAACAATATTATTGCCACAAACCGTAACCAAGAAAAGCTGGCCAAAGTAGCAGCCGATTTCAAGGTAAAAACCACCAGTGACAATAACGAAGCCCTGCGCGATGCTGACGTAATTGTACTTTCTGTTAAACCACAAATGATGGGCGATTTATGTAAATCGTTTCAGGAGTCAGGTGTCGACTTTAGCGATAAACTGTTTATTTCGGTAGCAGCTGGTTTAACCGTAAAGCGTTTGCGCGAAATGCTTGGCCAAGACGTTAAAATGATACGTTGCATGCCTAATACACCTTCGCTGCTTGGGCGTGGTGTATCAGGTTTATATGGCGCGGGC
Organism: Pseudoalteromonas sp. MIP2626; assembly: GCF_013414205.1. Lineage (NCBI taxonomy): Bacteria > Pseudomonadati > Pseudomonadota > Gammaproteobacteria > Alteromonadales > Pseudoalteromonadaceae > Pseudoalteromonas > Pseudoalteromonas sp. MIP2626. The sequence continues at coordinate 90,288 of NZ_JAATTW010000003.1, read as the reverse complement.
GAAACGCCAAGCGAGCACGAATTTGTACAACAAGTTTTTGAATGCACTGGCATTGTAGTGTGGGTTGAACAAGAATCGCAAATTAACGATATTATTGCGGTTACAGGCTCATCGCCTGCTTATTTTTTCTTATTTATGGAAGCCATAGAAGAGAAGGCCAAAGCACTGGGCTTTAACGATGCAGATGCACGTCGCTTAGTACAACAAACAGCACTTGGCGCTGCCGAAATGGCACTCAGCCAACCCGATATAACCATTTCGCAGTTACGCTCAAACGTAACATCTAAAGGTGGTACTACGCATGCAGCCGTTGAGCATTTAAAAGATAAAGGCTTAACCCAAACCGTTGCCGATGCTATGGATGCGTGTATTACGCGTGCACAGCAAATGGAACAAGAACTTTAAGAAGGTTAAATTATGAATGCCATGCAATTTTTAATCAGTACCCTGTTTGACTTATTTTTAATGGTGGTATTACTGCGTTTTTGGCTACAGTGGGCAAAAGCCGACTTTTACAACCCAATGAGCCAATTTGTGGTTAAAGCCACCTCGTTCGCGGTAAAGCCACTGCGTAAAATTATTCCTGGGTTTGGAGGCCTTGATTTAGCCTCGCTATTGCTGGCATTTTTTGTTGCTCTAGCCAAAATTAGTACTCTTGTATTAGTATCTCATTACATTTGGAATACACCGCATGTATTTATGGATGCATTTATAACAACAATATTTAAAATATTTAATTTAGTGCTTTGGATCCTTATCATTCGCGCTATTTTAAGTTGGGTAAGCCAGGGCTATAACCCTATTGAAGCGGTATTCCATCAGCTTACTGAACCTATGTTAAAACCTATTCGTAAAGTTCTTCCGCCTATGGGTGGGTTGGATTTATCAGTATTGATATTAATTATTGCAATTCAGTTTTTACAGATCCTCTTGAGTGGAGTTCTTATCCCTAGTTACATTTTTTACTAAATTTAAAAGCCTATACTCTAAATTTTTAGAGGCCTTATGGCCTCTCTTTTACATGTTTTTAGGAGTTAATAATGAACCGTTTAATTAAGTTTTTTTTTATTGCTTGTTTGGCATTTGCGTTTAACGCGCAAAGTGAAGAAATGCAAGGCGCGCAGTACAAAGAGTTAGGTCAGTGGCAAGTACATTACATTGCTTTTCCTTCAACCTTTGTGCAACCTAAAATAGCCCAAGCTTATGGTCTTGAGCGTAGCGGCTACAAAGGGATTGTTAATATATCTATATTAGCTAACGATGCCGATAACACAGCGCAAAAGGCCGTATTAAAAGGCACAGCTAAAAATTTACTTGGCAATAAACAAACGCTTAACTTTAAAGAAGTAATTGAAGGCGATGCAATTTATTACCTTGCTCAAGTTAACTACACTAACGAAGAAGTTTTACGTTTTGAGATTGAAATACAGCAAGACTCACAATTTCAAAAATTACAGTTTCAGCAAAAATTTTACGTAGATTAAATAACTTATGATAAAAACTTTAGTACTTGCCACAGGCAACCCTGGCAAAGTAAATGAACTTGCAAACATGCTCAGCCCGCTCAATATTAATGTTGTGCCGCAAAGCGACTTTAACGTAGGTGAAGTGGCCGAAACCGGTACCACTTTTGTAGAAAATGCCATTATTAAAGCCCGCCATGCAGCCAAAATTACCGGTATGCCTGCTATTGCTGATGACTCTGGATTAGAAGTTGATGGTTTAAATGGTGCGCCAGGTGTGTACTCTGCGCGCTTTGCCGGAGCAGGTGCAACTGATCAAGATAACATAGATAAGCTACTACTTGAGCTGGATAATAACCCAATTAGAACAGCACGCTTTTGGTGTGTACTGGTATTAATGCGTCACGCTAATGACCCAACTCCGCTTATTTGTAGTGCCAGTTGGGAAGGTGAAATAACCCTAACCCAAAATGGCGAAGGCGGCTTTGGCTACGACCCGGTATTTTTTGTACCTACGCTTAATTGCACCAGTGCCGAGCTGACAAAAGAGCAAAAAAATGCCATTAGCCATCGCGGTCAAGCATTACAAAATTTACTACAGCAACTTAAGCTAAAAGGCGGCCTGTGAACCTACCACCACTAAGCTTATATGTGCACGTTCCTTGGTGCGTGCAAAAATGCCCATATTGCGACTTTAATAGCCACGGACAAAAAGGTGAAATTCCTGAAGCTGAATATGTGCAGCATTTAATTGATGATTTAAAAGCCGACCTGCATTTAGTCCAAGGGCGTAAAATTCATAGTATTTTTATTGGTGGTGGCACACCTAGCTTATTAACTGGCGCAGCTTACACACGCCTACTTAGTGAAGTTAAAAGCCTTATTGGGCTTGAAGATAACTGCGAAATAACTCTTGAAGCAAACCCTGGCACTGTTGAAACTGGCCGCTTTAAAGATTATGTAAAAGCAGGTATTAACCGCATTTCTATTGGTGTGCAAAGCATGCAAAACGACAAGCTTAAAGCGCTTGGCCGTATTCATGGCAGCGACGAGGCAAACTACGCCGCAGAGCAAGCCAAAGAAGCGGGGTTAAATAGCTTTAATCTTGATTTAATGCATGGCTTACCTGGGCAAACACTCGATGATGCACTGGGTGATTTAAAGCAAATTATTGCCCTTAACCCGCCGCATATTTCTTGGTATCAGCTAACTATTGAGCCCAATACACAATTTGCTTCTAAGCCGCCTACCCTGCCACAAGACGAAACGCTGTGGGACATTCAAGAGCAAGGCCAAGAGTTACTCGCGCAAGCAGGTTACCTGCAATACGAAATATCAGGCTATGCAAAGCCTGGCTATCAATGCCAACACAACTTAAATTATTGGCGTTTTGGCGATTATATCGGTATTGGTTGTGGCGCGCATGGTAAGGTAACTGATGCAAATACAGGCATAATAACCCGCACCGAAAAAGTTAAGCACCCGCGTGGTTACATGGATCTGATCAAACCTTACTTGTTTAAAAGCTGGCAGGTTGAACAAGACGATTTAGCATTTGAGTTTTTTATGAACCGCTTTCGTCTAGTAGAGCCGTGCCCTATTAACGACTTTAATGCGCTTACACAGCAACCATTACAAAGCCAACAACACGCGCTACAACAGGCAATTAAATTGGGCTTATTAATACAAACTAATAGCCATTGGCAAGTAACACTAAAAGGTCAGCGCTTTTTAAATGATCTGCTAGAGTTATTCGTTTAACGCTAGGTTCTACAAAATTATAATAATAAATTTCTAACATCAAGAGGATAAATAATGCGTAAATTTACTTTTATTGCAGCTGCAGTAAGTGTTGCACTACTTGCTGGTTGCCAGCAAGCTACACAACAAGTAACAACAGCACCAGCAGTACAAGCACAACCAGTACAAAATGAAATAGACAAAGCGAATGCTTTTTTTGAAGATACCTTTAACCGCGACGTAATGAGCAGCCCTGTGTATCAAACATACATGGGTATTAAGCAAGATTACGACAAGTGGGACGATGGTAGCGAAGCTAAAAAATTAAAAGATTTTGCACAAACCAAAGCTGACTTAGTAACGCTTAATAGCATTAATCGTGCTCAGCTTGATGATGCAACTAAAGTAAGTTACGACTTAAAAAAACAAGATCTTGAAAACTCAATTGCTGACTTCAAATGGCGTTACCACAGTTACCCGGTAAACCAAATGTACGGCACTCATTCTATGATCGCTGCATTTTTAATTAATCAACACTCAATTAGTGATGTAAAAGACGCTAAAGCGTATATATCTCGCTTAAACGGTGTGCCAGCAGTATTTGATCAGTTAATTACTGATTTAGAAGTACGTGCTGAAAAAGGTATTATTGCCCCTAAGTTTGTATTCCCGCATGTTATCGACTCAAGCAAAAATATTATTAAAGGCGCTCCATTTGAGCAAGACGACGACTCTACTTTACTTAGCGACTTTAAACGTAAAGTTAATAAACTAGAGATCAGTCAAAGCGAAAAAGACAGCCTAACCGCTGATGCAGTAGATGCTTTAAAGTCGGCTGTTAAACCGGCTTACTCTAAACTGATTAATTACATAGCCCAACTTGAAAAGCGCGCAGATAACCGCGACGGCGCATGGAAATTTCCTGACGGCGAAGCGTTTTATAACAATGCGTTAAAGCGCACTACTACAACAGACCTAACAGCAAAAGAAATACACGCTATTGGCCTTGCTGAAGTGGCTCGTATTCATGACGAAATGCGCGCCATAAAAGATAAAGTAGGTTTTAAAGGCGATTTAGCCGCTTTCATGCAGTTTATGAAAACCGACAAGCAGTTTTATTTACCTAATACTGATGCTGCTAAAGAGCAATATATTAGTCAAGCAACCGACCTAATTAATAATATGAAGTCGCGTCTTGATGAGTTATTTATTGTAAAACCAAAAGCCGATATGATAGTAAAACGCGTTGAGGCATTTCGTGAAAAAGCAGCTGGCAAAGCGTTTTATCAACAACCGGCACCAGATGGCTCTCGCCCAGGTGTTTACTACGCTAACCTTTACGACATGGAAGCTATGCCTACTTACCAAATGGAAGCACTAGCCTATCATGAAGGCATTCCGGGACATCATATGCAAATTGCTATTTCGCAAGAGCTAGAAGGCGTGCCTAAGTTTCGTAAATTTGGTGGCTACACTGCTTATATTGAAGGTTGGGGTTTATACTCTGAGCTAGTACCAAAAGAAATGGGCTTATACGAAGACCCATATTCTGACTTTGGTCGCCTTTCGATGGAATTATGGCGCGCAGCACGTTTAGTGGTTGATACAGGTATTCACGCTATGCAGTGGAACCGCCAACAAGGTATTGATTACTACGTAAATAACACACCTAATGCGACCTCTGACGGGGTTAAAATGGTTGAGCGTCACATTGTAATGCCATCGCAAGCAACTGCTTATAAAGTGGGTATGCTGAAGATTTTAGAACTACGTGAAAATGCAAAGCAGCAACTAGGTGATAAGTTTGATATTCGCCAGTTCCACGACGTAGTGCTTAAAAATGGCCCTGTACCACTTAACGTACTAGAAAACTTTGTTAATCAGTGGATAGCAAGTAAACAAGCTTAACTTGTAATAACTCAGTAACAATATAGAAGGTCGCTTATGCGGCCTTTTTTTGTTTTATAAGCCAATTGTTTAAGCTAGAGTAGGTAACCTGAGCTCCGGATAATAAAATTAAATATAACTATGATTCAATACATTAGTAAATCTCTTAACCAGTGTTCTGGCTAGGTAATAATAAACTAAGGAGATAAGCCATGGAATTATGCATACAATTACTTAACGCACGCCTTGCTAAGTATCAACTCGACGAGCTTGATAACGACTTTAAGCAGTTAACCCCTGCTCAGCAAGCAAGCCAATTAATGCACTTGTATCAAAGCGCGCAGCGAATGAGTGTTAAATATAACTTTATGCAAAATGTGGCAATCCGTATTTTAACCAATAACCCTTTACCAACATCGTTTATTAGCCAACTAAGCACCCTAGACGCATTAAGCTTTTTTACACCTGCACTTAAAGTTAACAAGGGTTTTTTGGCGCAAAATGAGGCCGGTAACACTGTGTTGCATACTGTATTTAAACACCCTGATGCAGATAATTTACCATTTAACTATGTACGTTCGTTAATGTTATTTGAATCTAACGATGACTTATTCAAAGCGCTGGCACAGCCTAACCTGCAAGGGTTAACGCCAGTTGCCTGTTATATTGCTTATGCAAATAAACCGACTACGCCAATAAAGCATGAGTTCTCGGCGCTACTCGCATTAATGGAAATGGAGCAAAAGCAAAATGCACAAGCAAAACAGCAATTATTAAATGTATTACAAAGCAATACGGTAAACGAAACCACGCTTTTATTAAGCGCTGCCTATTTACAGCGCTCAATAACTCAAGTGATTAATTTACTTAGTCAGAAAGATAATATTCAACACTCGTAACCACGCGAATATTTTTGATTTGCGGCGTATTAGAGTCACGATCACTAATGCTAAATTGCCCTTGGCGAGCCGTTTTTATTTTACCTAATTTTGAATTTGAGTCTTTGGCAAATTTAGTCGCAACTTCACGGGCTTTTTCGGTGGCCTCTTGTACCATTGCTGGTTTAATGTCGTTTAAACCAGTGAACATATACTCCACACGGGTTTCGTAGTTATCTTGCACTATGGCAATATTTTGCTTAGCCAGCTGACTTACCTTGCTCAGGGCATTTTTTACTTTGTCGGGCGCATTTGAATAAACAATAATATTAGAGCGCACTATATATCTAAATTGTTGATTTTCGCTGCCGTATTCGCGAGCTTGCTTATCTATAATTGATTGGCTGCCAGTGCTAATTTCTTCATCATCAAAGCCGTGTAACTTTAAAAATGCAATTACTGCATCGTTTTTGCCCTCAACTCTACTCACTAACGCTTCTAAGTTATTGTCGGCATCACTAAATTGCAGTGGCCAGATCACAGTATCGGCCAGCACTTCTTGCTCAGCCAATCCTTTTACTTGTACGGTACGTTCCATACCTTTGATATCAAGCGCAGCACCTTTTAAAATAAATCCTAAGCTAATTAGGCCTATACTTAAACAAATAGCCGCAATAACAATATTAAAGTTAGATGTTTTATTCATTAAAACTCCCTTGTTAAGCGCCTAAAACAACCCTAAACGCTCGAAAATATAATATAATATAAACAGAGTACATTGTGAAATAATAGATAGCAAAGATTAATCAGCATAGGAAAAGCCATGAGTCTCAAGCGGATCAGTCAGTTTTTTAACCCAAGCTCAGTAGCCGTTATTGGGGCATCAAACACGCCAACCCGCGCTGGCTACGTAGTTATGCGTAACTTATTGCAAAGTGGTTTTAAAGGGCCAATTATGCCAGTAACACCAAACCACACTGCGGTACATGGTGTACTGGCATACCCTAGTATTGATGCCCTACCAAAAGTACCTGATCTCGCGGTTATTTGTACCAATAAAAACACCTTAGACCTTATTATTGAGCAACTTGGAAAACTGGGCTGTCATAATGCCATCATAATTGCTGACGGCTTAAGTAACGCACAAAAACAAACTTTAAAAGAGTGCGCACGTAGCCATCAAGTTACGCTGTTGGGCCCAAATTCTTTAGGGTTATTAATTCCTCATATTGGCCTAAATGCCAGCTTTTCACATACCGTAGCGAGCCCTGGCAAACTCGCTTTCGTTTCACAATCGGCGGCAGTGTGCTCAACCATTTTAGATTGGGCAAAAAATAAAGAAATTGGCTTTTCTTACTTTGTGTCAATGGGCGATTGTCTGGATATTAAATTTACTGAATTGCTCGACTTTTTAGGTCGCGATGCTAAAACTACGGCTATTTTGCTCTACATAGATAACATTGAGGACAGTCGCAGCTTTATTTCAGCCGCTCGAGCGGCTGCTTTTAGCAAACCCGTAATTGTAATTAAAACGGGCAGGACCCATGCGGGCGCTATTGCCGCTGAAGCTCAATCGGGAATAGCGCATAGCTCAGATGCGGTATACGATGCTCTATTTCAGCGCGCGGGTATGTTAAGAGTAAACGATTTACGCGAGCTATTTGCTGCAACGCAAACATTAGCCATGCACCCAAAATTATTAAAAGTAGAGCAGCTCACTATTTTAACCAATGGTGGCGGCCCTGGCGTAATGGCAGTAGATGAGCTAATACAAAGTTCAGGTAAATTAACGCAATTGAGTGACGAGACATGTGATGCACTCAATAAAGTAATTCCTCGCTCAGAGAAGGCCTCAAACCCGGTGGATATTTTTGGTGACTCAGCCCCGAGCCGCTATAAGCAGGCGTTAGAAATTCTACTTAAAGCTCCTGAAGTAAAAAACTTACTGATTATTCACACTCCATCTGCGCTAGCACCTAGCGAAGACTATGCAAATATTATTGTTAAAACCTTACAAGCACTCCCAAAAATGGCGCGCCCGTATGTTATTACTAACTTTACCGGTGAAGATGCCGCCTATGCTGCTAGGCGTGTTTGCGCTAATAACGCGATCCCAACTTATCGTACTCCCGAGGGCGCTGTTGGGGCCTTTATGCACTTAGTTAGTTATCGACGCAATCAAAAGCATTTAACCCAAACACCTGAGTCGAATACCGTAGATACAAAAATTAATAAGTCGGCAGCTAAAGCCTTAGTAAATGAATTTTTAGAAGAAGGACAAAGTTATTTACCGACCCATCAAGCGAGCCAAATTTTAAGTCATTACGGTATTGAGTGTATTCAAACCGAAGTGGCTTACACGCCAACAGAAGCAAAAGAGCAAGCCATTGAGTTAGGGTTTCCGGTGGCGCTAAAATTAATTAGCCCAAGCATTCCTTCAAAATCTGAAGTGGGTGGCGTAGTGCTTAACTTAAATGACGCTCAAGAAGTAGAGCAAACTGCTTTTTCGATGTTATTAAGAATAAAGAACACTTATCCCGATGCCATTATTGATGGTTTTTCGCTACAAAAAATGGCGCCGCGTGCCGGAGCCAACGAGCTGCGAATAGCAATAAAAACAGAGCCTAATTTTGGTCCCGTTATTTTACTAGGAGAAGCAGGCACCGGCCTTGAATACGCACAAGCAGCAGTAGCTTTGCCCCCGCTAAATATGAACCTAGCAAAATACTTAATTGCCGCGGCGCACGATAAAGGCGTACTAAAGGATCGTATCCTGCCCGAAAAAGTAGATAAATATCGGCTCTGCGCACTGCTTACTCGCATCTCGCAGTTAGTAATTGATCAGCCCGACATTAGTTCCTTAGAGCTCAACCCTATATTAGCCAGTAATGGGCAATTTTTAGTGCTGGACGCCACCATGACCATTAACCGCTATCGAGTGCAAACGCATCGTAAACGTTTATCTATTCGCCCCTACCCGATTGAATTGGTAGAGGCCGTAACGTTAAAAAATAATACCCAAGCGACGCTGCGCCCAATTAAACCAGAAGATGAGCAAGCACATCAGCAGTTCGATCAGTCTTTAACTAAAGAGGATCGCTATAAACGATTTTTTGGGGAGTTAAGGCAGTTTAATCACGACCAACTCGCTAAAATGACGCAAATAGATTACGACCGTGAAATGGCCTTTATTGTATCTCAAACATATCAAGGGCAGCCTCGTACTCTTGGCGTATCGCGCGTTATTATGGATCCTGATAATTTACAGGCCGAATTTGCCGTTGTAGTGCGCTCAGACTGCCAAGGCCTTGGCCTAGGTCGTATATTAATGACAGCCGCAATTGAGCACTGTAAGCGCCAAGGAGTTAAATCTATTGAAGGGATTACTTTACCAGAGAATACCGGCATGATTGAGCTTGCGCGTAAATTGGGCTTTAAAATAAGCCGCGACTTTGAAGAAGGCAGTATAAATATGGTACTTAAACTATAAATGAACTATATACGAAAACTTAGACAAAAAATTGCGCACACTTTTGAAGCCTCTGGAGAGTATCAGCGCGCGGGGCACATACTTGATGTAATGCTGGTTTGTCTCATAATGGTGAACGTAGTTGCCATTGTACTTGAGTCTGTATCGAGTATTGCTATGCAGTACTATGAAGAGTTTTTCTTATTAGAAATTGTTTCCATAACTATATTTTCTATTGAATACATAATACGGCTTTGGACCTGTGTAGACAGAGTTAAATATGCAGCTATTGAGGGCTCAAACAGTAAACGACGCTTGCACTATATTTTTTCGCCTTTAGCATTAATTGATTTAATTGCTATATTACCAAGCTTACTGATGTTTTTCTTTATGCTAGATTTGCGTTTTTTACGGGTTTTAAGATTACTGCGAGTATTTAAGTTAACCCGTTATTCGCGTGCTATGCAGTTGCTTTTACAAGCCTTTATTGATGAAGGCAGTACTCTTTTAGCGGCTTTTTTTATTATGGCCGTGGTACTTATTTTAGCCTCTTGTGGTATTTACTTGCTTGAACACGACATACAACCCGATAAATTTGGCTCTATCCCTGCAGCAATGTGGTGGGCTATGGCAACGCTAACTACCGTAGGTTACGGCGATGTAGTACCTATAACCCCTATTGGTAAACTATTTGGTGGAGTAATCACCCTAGTGAGTATGGGAATGGTTGCAGTGCCTACCGGCTTACTTGCATCGAGCTTTTCAGAGCAAGTACGCAAACGCCGTCAAGTATTCGAAAATGCAGTACATGAACAGATCACTAACGGCACTCTCAGTGAGGATCACCTCAGTCATCTTGAAGATCTGCGTTATAAACTAGGGCTGAGTAAACTAGAAGCCAATAAAGCCATAAAAGTTCAGCTTAACGAGCGCAGCGAACACATGTTTTGTAGAAACTGTGGCAAGCGCCCATAAATAGGTTAAAAGTAGTTGTCAGCTTTTAGCTGGCAACCGCATACTAAGGGCTTTCCTTTAATCTTGCTTAAACACGTCGCTCCAATCGCGAGTGATTAAAGGAATAACCGCATTTGTGGGCACAGGTTTACTAAATAAATAACCTTGAAAGTAGTCGCAACCAAGTGCTTTTAAAAATACTAATTGATGGGTACTTTCAATGCCTTCTGCCACACACTCTTTATTTAAACTGTGGGCTAAAGTAAGCGTAGACTGGATAATTGCCTCATCATTAGAATCAACCCCTATATCTTGTACAAAACTCCGGTCAATTTTTAATACATCAATAGGAAAGCGCTTCAAATAAGTTAACGATGCGTAGCCTGTACCAAAGTCATCCATATAAAGCCTACAACCTATTTGTTTTAGCATATCCATACTCGATAAGGCCTGCTTTGAATCGCGCATTAATATTGATTCGGTTATTTCAAATACAATCGCCTTAGAAGGTATAGCAGCTTTAATTAATGCCTTTTTAATTTCAGGCACCAAGTGTTCAAATTCAAAATCGAGTGCCGATAAGTTAATCGACAAATATAACTCGGGAGCAATTTTGCGCCAAGCCACTAATTCCTCTAAAGCACGGCCCAATGTTTGCAACATTATTTTTGTAATTAAACCAATACTCTCTGCCGCTAACGAAAACTCTTGAGTGTTCACTAATTGATTTTTTGGCCAGCGTAGCAATACTTCAAAGCCTTCGGTTTTTTGGCTATTTGCATTTATAATAGGTTGATAATAATTACAAAACTCATGCTCTTGATACGCTTTAGTTAACTGCGATTCTAGGTGCAGTGCTTTTTGCACCCGTTGATTCATCTCTTGCTTATAAAACTTATAGCTCCCTTCTAAATTATCTTTAGCGTGGTATAAAGCAATATTGGCAGCTTTTAATAGATCTTTATATTGCTGCGCATCACCTGGATATGTGGCAACACCAATGCTTAAATTAATATTAATTATTTGACCATTAAGGGCAATATTTTTATTAACACAGCCCATTAATTTAGTGCAAACGAGCAATACCTCTTCTATTTGCTGTATATCTTCCACCAACACAACAAATTCATCACCACCAAATCGAGCTACGCTATCGCTGGGGCGTAAGTTACTTTTTAATCGCTCAGCCACTGTTTTAATCAATTCATCGGCAACTTCTCGCCCTAACGAATCATTAAAGTGTTTAAAGCGTTTAATATTAATATGCAGCAAAGCAACCTTGCTGTTATGGCGCTGTGCTTGCTCAATGGCATGTATTACACGGTCATTAAATAATGCCCTATTTGGCAGGCTAGTTAGCTGATCGTAGTTGGCGAGTATATGCAGCTCATTTTCTGCTAATTTTTGTGCATTAATATCGGTTAAAATAACAACGTAACTGGTTAGTCTGTGTTCGTTATCGGCAACTGCACTTATTTTAACAAGCACGTGGCGTTGCTCGTTATTAACCAATGTTACTGTGTCTTCGCAAGAAAAGTGCTCCCCTACATTGAGCTTTTGCATAATGCGCAAGTAATCAAAGCGGCTGCTGCGCGAAATTCCTAAATTAAGTACTCGGCTAGATCGCGGCTCAGCTGGGAAGTTAAACGCAGTTTGCAAGGATTTATTAGAGGCGCGTATATTAAAGTTTTTATCGAGTATAAATACCCAATCGCGAGTTTGCTCAAAGGCTGCTGCGAATAAGCGAGCATGCTCTTCAAACACCATTTCACGGGTCATATTGGTGTAAGTTCCGGCCACTTTTTGCGGTAATTTATTATGCCACTCTACTACTTTGCCAAAATCTTTGTACCAGCGCCAATGCCCTTTTGCATGCCTAAGCCTGTAGGTACAATTAAAAGATCCTTTATCTGTAGATAAAAACTCTAACCACTCCAATCTAAATAAAGGTCTGTCTTGTGGGTGTATTTTTACTAAATAGTCATCTAAATTTACGCATTCAACGCTGTAGCCTAATTCATTTATTAACCGCGGTTGATAAATACTAAGGCTGCTTGACTGCCAGTCCCAAACCCCAGATTCACTGCCCTCTAGTGCCAGTTTTAAACGCGCTTCGCTTTCTTTACTTTCTTTGTGAGCTGCCAATAAAATGCGCTGTATTTTATTGCGGCGCATTACCCAAGCAACCACTAAAGCAATTAACAATAATGCATATAGCACCACAAAATAAGGGGCACGCCATAGTGGGTATTTCACTTTTATTTTTAAACTAGCGGGCGACGTATATTCGCCGGTTAATGGGTCTTTAGCCCACACTTTTAATTGGTAGTTACCCGGATTTAATTTTGGAAATAACACTCTGTTGTTACGGGTATAACTTTTTTGCCCGTTATCGAGCTGATACTCATAAATAATCCGCTCTTGAAAACTAAACGACATTGCCGAAAAAGCTATTTCTAAACCTATATCGTCATGATTTAATGTTATTTCTTCAAGTGGTTGCTGTAAATTAAGCGACAAGTTTCGCGACATTAAATTGATCCGAGTAATATTAACGTGATCAATTAACGCTTTGGTATTTTGATTGTTCATTGGGTGAAAATAGGTAAAGCCTTTTAGGCTACCATAAGCAATACGCCCATCTTTTAAATGTGCCATAGCGCCGCTGTTAAATTCTGCAGAGAGCAGCCCTTCTGACGTAGTAAATTGCTGAAAATGCAGTGTAGTCGGGTTTAAACGCCAAATGCCTTTATGACTACTCATCCAAATCATGCCATCGTCATCAAGCACCATATCGTACAATAAGGTACCCAATTTGTTTTTGTCTAAATCAATAGTATGAACAAGTTCATACGTTAAGGCATCAATGCCAATCAGGCCAAAGTTGGATAACGAGAGCCATAAAATATTATTACGATCAACTTCATACGACAGCACATTTATGGCAACATTTTCATGTTGTTTAGGAACCTTATATATTATTTTTAGAGTTAAACTGTGGGGATTAACTTGATATAAAATCCCACCACTAAAAAATAAAGGCTTATCTGGTTGTGTCGATAATGGTGGTAAAAACCCATGCGCTAAAAAAGGGTCAAACTGAGTAAACTCGCCCTCTAACTGGGTTAGTTGCTGGGTATTAATATTATACATAAGCATGCCATGATCTGAGTGCACATAGTACAAGTTACCATCGGGCATTAAAGTAACACCATGAACCCAGCCGGCGATCAGCTTTTGGTTGCTCGGATTTTGTGTTTGCGGCTCAGTTAATTGCAGGCTAACAGGGTCAAAAATAAATAAACCTCTGTTGGAGTGCAGCCATAATTTATTTTTATAAGGCATTATTTTATAAATAGTAAATTCAGTAGTTAGCAAATCAACTTTAAAATCTTGTAAATACGTTTTGCCTATATTTGTTTTTAAATCAACTTCAGTTAAACCATTATGCGTAGCTAGCCATAGCTTGTCTTTATACTCAGTAATACCCCAAATAGAATGATGCGATAAGCCGTCACCGCCAAGCATGCTGCCCTCAACATTGGTAAACTGATAGTTATTATTGGCTAAATAAAACGCCCCATCTGTTTTAGTGGCCACCCATGTTCCACCAGAATTATCTTTAACCATATCAATAATACTCGTATCGGCTAGGGTATATTTACTTTGGTTAATGCGGGTGTTTTTTATTATTTCCCCCGTTTTTAAATTAAACTTGAACAACCCTTTATCAGTGGCTAAATCAATTTTTTCATGGTCATTTGTAATTTGCCAAATATTTAAATTATCAAGCAATACACTATTGTTAAATGCCACATCGGGGCGCTCAAACATGCTCGATAAATTGCTAATATCAACTTGGTACAACCCTTTAACAGCGCCCACTAATAGCTGATTATTGTTAGCAATAGCAAATGACTTCACATTATTTTGGTAAATATGCTCAGCTTCTGCGCGTAAATGCTCTAATGGCCGCACTTTTTCACTGGCAATATCAAACACATAAGCACCATGACTAGTACCAATAAATATATAGCCATTATAATAAAATAGCTTTCTAACTAGGGTACTTTTGTATTTACTCGGAAGCTCAAAAATAGTGGTTATTTCACCACTTTCAATATCAAGCTTTGCAAAGTCACGGCCTCGGCCAATCCAGAGGGTTTTATCATCTATTGCTAACATGCTAAAAACAGATTGATTAATTATCTGCTCTTCGTTTAGCGGCTTTTCTAAAAACTGTTTATAAGAATCGGTAGCTGGATCATAGCGAAATAGCCCTGCCAGCAGTGAGGCAATCCAAATATGCCCTTGGGTGTCTTGAAATATGCGGTCAATAATAGCTTCTTCAAGCTCACCATTAGGCCCGTTAATTGGCATTACTTGGTAGCCATCATAACGGTTAAGGCCACCTTCTGTTGCCAGCCATAAGTAACCGTTATTATCAATAAGCATAGTATTAACATAGCTTTGAGATAGCCCCTCACTAGGAGATAAACGCTTCACTTGTGCGTTTATTTGGCTGCTCATTATTAGCATAAGTGCGAGCAAGCAACTTATTGTTCTGTTAATAGCTTTACCCATTCTTGATCCCACTTATTATGTTGCTTTTGATAGGTATTTGACAGCGACGATATACGATATTGGCACACACCAAAAGCACTACTAAGGAATGACTATATGTTAACATCGAGTTAAAACCAATAGTGCGGTATAAATCAGGTCTACTTTTAGAGATGAATGTATAAATCCTATAAACTAAAGAGGTTTTAAATCAACTCGAGCTGCTCAAGTAAGCACAACATTAGCCTAACATTAGTGCTAAATACCTTTCAAATTGTTGCTTTAAAGAAGCTTGCTCTGCAATAGGGCGGCTATGGAGGGTGTTATATATTTGCTCACGTGTTTTTTTCCCGCGCTTAATTTGATACGCCCAAAAAGAAGCCTCATAATCTAACTGAATTTGATACTTTTGTTCACGAGGTAAATTACATAAATTAAAACTCACAGTAACTCCTATTACTTACTAAAGATGTTTTATTATACTTATAAATAGTTATGAATGCTGCTTTAATAAAGCATCTAGGCCAACAAGCTTAGTCAGCTAAATGCTATATTATGTTTGGGGATTTAATAGCTTATTGGCTCAGATAATTACGAATTTAATCAACAAAGGGCACGCCCCCTAACTAAAAGTCAAAACCTTGCTGATTAATTAATTCGCTAGCGGCAGTAACGTCTAGTTTTTTTTGTATAAAACGCTTGTAGCGCTGCTGGCACAAATTTAATACTTTTTTCTTTTGTGCGTTGGTTAACGAGTTCCATAAAAAACGCTCATCGCGGCTACGATAACAACCTTTACAATACCCCCTATTATTAACCAAACAAATACTCTTGCAAGGGCTTGGAATATCAAATATTTCAATTTGTTGCATTGCCCCTCCCCACACTTATAAAGATACAGGTTAAGTATAGCGTTATTTACTCAAAGAGCAGCTTTGTGAGTAATTAGCTCTGGACGTTTAGTAAATCTCTTAACCAGATAAAATGTAGGTATCAGCCGGGGCATAAACCACAGCCCAACATGCGCTGAAGCTGTAATACAAATTTACTTCGCTTTAGCTAAAGTGCCGTAACAAAAAGCAACTTTAGCTATTAGCTTTCAGTAATAAAAATACTTTAAATAAATACTGAGTGACTTTTATCGCTTACTAAAAGCTAAAATATAATCGCCAAAAAACTGCTTTTAGCTTTTAATGCTCACAACTTTTAATATTTACTTCTGCTTTACGATGATATGGCTTTGCATACATAGCTAATACCAAAGGTTTAAGCTCTTCGGGCACTTTATCCATACGTTTTGCAAACTTTGCAGCGTCGGCTTTATTAATGACCGCTTCTGTACAGCCGCCTGCTATAAAGTTACCTGGGTGCAAATAAAATGAATCTATTATTTGTTTATCTATTGTTTTAGCCAGCTCATCTGCGCTGTCGCAATGTGACTCTATCGGCTGTCCAAAAGCTAAATGAATATGTCCTTTAGATGAGCTAAAACCTTCAACAATACTGGCTATGTCTTCACCTACAGATTTTACATATTGACCATGGTGTTGTTTATGATAAAGCTCTTTTGCTTTAGCAATTGCGCAGGGTTCGTATTGATACGATATTGATACCGGCACTATTTTTAGCTCTTTAATATAATCGCCAAATTCTTTTTTTTGCTTACGCCCATTTAGTTGTAGCATTTTTAGTAGTGCCGGATCGGTTTTATCTACACCGTCTTTTGCTCGCCCTTCTTTTTGCGCTATCCAAATAGAGTTTCCTGCTGTTAGTGAGTCATAAATATAGGAAGATAACTGCGTTAATGCTTTAAGCATTTCTTTAGGGGCTTTTGCAGATCGCTTTACTATAAAGCTTTTATTTAATCGCATAAGCTCAGTGATATAGGGTCTTTGCAATAAATTATCTCCTATTGCAATGCGCACTGTTTTCATTTTATGTTGAAACAATCCCCAATTTACTAAAGCCGGATCGAGCACAATGTCACGATGATTCGATATAAATAAATAGGCCTGATTAGGGTCTAGTTTATCCAACCCTGAAAAAGTGACTTCTGACGTAGTGCGTTTTACTAACTTATTTAAATACTTTGCAACTTCATTTTGTACATCTTCAACGCTATTAATTTGGCCCCATTTTTTACGTAGTTGCTGTCTAATTAATGGTCGTGCAACAAATGGAATTGCCGATAAAATGCGTGGTAAATTGTACTTTGCAATTACATCAATAAATGCATTATCGTCAATTAAACGCTTCAGCGAAGTGGCAACTTCATCATCATTGTAAGGTCTTATGTCAGCGTACTTATCTTCTAATTCAATCATTTAGCGCATCTACAAAGTTAAAAACGGCACGCCAAAGCGCACCGTCGTGTCTAATTTTGATTATAACTCAATCAAAAATACGAAACTAGCAATACTAAAGTTCGATTTACCTAGTTCAAATAGAGTTATAGTTTAGTCGGCAAGTTTATAAGTTTGCACACTTGATGCTACTTACATTGCCCTGTTGTTATTTATAGTGAATATTAGTTAAAGCAAATAGCTTTACTAAAGCTGCATGGCGACGGCAGTACAACAAAATAGCCGTAAAGGGTAGCATGTAACAACTAACCTAGTGGGCAGACCACATTTAAGTTGGCCTACGTTTTACGACTTTAAAATTAACAAAGTGTATGCTTTATAGTACTTTAGTGTATTAATCTTGCATACGTATGCTGCGCTGTATTTGCTTTCATTAGTACTGCAAATATTTCCAACCTCAAATCAAGCAATGCAAGCATTGCAAATAACTCTCTTAAATGAGGTTTAATTTTAGGAAAAAATATGAAAATTACTATTCTCGATAATGCGACTCTTGCTAAAACATCACTTGATTGTATTGCTCAATTAGGTGAGCTTACCGTTCATGAATTAACAAGTGCGGAGCAAGTTGTTGCTCATAGTAAAAATGCTGACGTTTTAATTACCAACAAAGCAGTTGTAAACCGTGAAACTATGAGCCAATTAAAATCACTAAAGCTAATTTGTGTTAGTGCCACTGGTACTAATAATGTAGATTTAGTAGCAGCTAAAGAGCTTGGTATTGCAGTAACTAACGTTGCCGGCTATTCAACCCCCTCTGTAGTACAACATACCTTTTCTTTAATCACTAATTTATTAGGTAATACACATCGCTACCAAGCAGACTGCCAGCAAGGTGCATGGCAAAAAAGTGAAATGTTTTGCCGCCTAGATTATAGCTTTAACGATTTACAAGACAAAACATTCGCTATTATTGGTGGTGGAACCCTTGGTAGCGCGGTTGCAACGGTTGCTAGCACTTTTGGCGCAAATGTAATTACTGCCGAGCGCAAAGGGACACAGTGCCGTGAAGGTCGTATCCCTTTTGAACAAGCAATTAAAACCGCCGATATAATTAGTGTGCACTGCCCATTAACCGATGAAACTCGCGATCTAATTACACTCAATGAGCTTAAAATGATGAAACCAAGTAGCATTATCATTAATACTGCACGTGGCGGCATTATTAACGAAGCAGACTTAGCAACCGCTCTTGAGCAAAACTTAATTGCAGGTGCCGGGGTTGATGTGCTGACTAAAGAGCCCGCTGAACTAACTAACCCACTGGCTAATTATAAAGGCAATAACTTACTGCTTACGCCACATATTGCTTGGGCAAGCACAGAGTCAATTGTACGTTTGGTAAATGAGGTAAGTTTAAATATTGTGGCGTTTACGCAGCAGCAATCACGTAATCGCTTAGTGTAATACCTTGCTGTAGTGCCCTGCTGTAATGCCCAGCTGTGTAGCTCTAAAAAGCGCTACACTTTTTTAAATGTGTTCATCCGAAAATTAACTATTAAACGCCAATAACGTTGGCGTTTACTTTACAAATAAAAGTTTAATTAGCGGGCAACAACTTGATTACGGCCACCCTCTTTCGCTGCATATAAACCTAAATCAGCTTCTTCTAAAAGTGCCTGCTCAGTTTCAATACTTGCGTTTTCAGTACTAGCTACACCAATACTAATAGTTACATGCTCAGCATTAAGCGATGCTTTATGCGCTATATTTAATGCATTAACAGCATTACGTAGCTTATTTGCAAAGCCTGTCGCTTCAGCTTTATCTACACCGGGTAAAACGGCTGCAAACTCTTCTCCGCCATAGCGTGCAATAAAGTCACTGCCACGCTCACATTGTGCCGCAAGTGCTTGAGCCACCGCTTTTAAGCAGTCATCGCCAGCTCGGTGCCCATAAGTATCGTTGTAACGCTTAAAGTGATCTATATCCATAAGTAGCACTGAAAGTGGTGTGTTGTTGCGCTTACTTTTACGCCATTCACGAGATAGGTTTTCGTCTAGGTTGCGTCTATTGGGTATTTCGGTTAGGCCATCAATCGAAGCTAACATTTCAAGCAAATCATTTTTTTGCTTAATAAGCAGTTGATTACGTACTCTTACGCGCACAATTGATGAACAAAATGGCTTAGTTATATAATCCATTGCACCTAGTTCTAAACCTTTAGACTCGTCATCATGGCTGCTATTTGCCGATATAAAAATAACCGGGATCATTTGCGTTGCTGAATCTTCTTTTAATTTAACCAGTACTTCGTAGCCATTCATTCCTGGCATAACAATATCGAGTATAATTAAATCAACTTGTGTTGTTTTTATAAAAGTAAGCGCTTCGTCACCACTTTTAACTAAAAACACCTCATGCTCATCGCTAAGTGTTTTTTCGAGTACAATTCGATTAAGAGCATCATCATCAACAATTAATACTTTAGCTTTTTTTGACATCCATTGCCCCTAAAACGTTTATAAAAACAACCACCTGTTCTAACTGCATAATAAGCTCTTTCGTTGTTATTTCAACAGCTTTATCGGTTGTTTTAAGATCTTTTTCAGTTTGCTGTGCACATTGCGACAGTCGACTAAAGCCTAAATTACCCGCTACGCCTTTAATACTATGCGCTATACGAATTAAGTCATCTTTATTATTACTTATTTTGAGCTGCGCTAATTGAGTTTTGCACACACTAGCAAATTTACCGATCATAGTGTTAAGCAGTGTTTCGTTTAAACTAAACTGAGTTAAAGCAAATGAGTACTCAAAAAAGCTCGGCTTATAAGGTGCTAAATCGGTTATTGCACCTATAAGCACTTCTGCAACCACAGGTTTAGTTAAATGCTTATTCATGCCACACGCTAAAGAGCGTTCAATATCTGCAGGCTCACAATGAGCGGTTAGTGCAAAAATAGGTAATTGCTCTGCACTATACTGCTGCCTAATTAAAGTTGTTGCTTGGCAACCATCTAAATGAGGCATTTGCACATCCATTAAAATTAAGTCTGGCATTAAATTCGGTAATAATGCCATACCATCAATAGCACTAGTGGCTGTAACCACATTAATTTTTGCTTGGCGTAACACGCTGCTAATTATTTCTAAGTTTAATTGATTATCGTCAATCGCTAACACTAACAGACCCGACACTCTTGGGTTTAATTTCGTTGTATTCGTTATTTTTAAAGCTGACTCTAAATTTAAATTAAACAATCGCTGTGCAAGCGCTGACGCTTTAATATGCTGTACAGTTAAACCCATGCTGATCGGCAAATTTAACCTTGGTTGATTACTTACAACAATAAGCGTAATTGCTTTTGCAAATAAAATATCTTTAATTTCAGCTACCGCTAATAAAGCAGGTAAATCTGCTGCACCTATAATTAATTGCTTGGCTTTTAAATGCTCCCGAGGAGATTTTAATAATTGCTCTAAATTAGTATAAGTTAGCGTAGGAAATGCATTTATAACCTGAGTTAATTCGTGACTATGCGCTGATAAAATAACTAATGTATTATCAGGTAGCTGCTTACAAGCAGGTACAACATCTAATAAAACACTAAAGTAAAACTCACACCCTTCGCCTTTTTCACTATTTAGCGCTATTTCGCCACCCATTAACAGCACTGCCGACTTTACAATAGCCAGCCCTAAGCCCACGCCATGATGAGTTCGCGTAGATGACTCATCCCCTTGGGTAAAGGCATCGAATAAGCGCCTTTGATCGGCTTTATCTATGCCAACTCCGGTATCTATTACCTTAAAGCAAATATGTTGTTGCTCTGAGGTATCGCTCGGTAATAAATCCATTTTAAGGGTAATACTACCGACTTTAGTAAATTTAACAGCATTAGTTAATAAGTTACCTAATACTTGCTGTAAGCGAATGCTGTCGCATATAAGGTTGGGGGCAATTAAGGGATCAATATCAATAATTAATTCAATCCCTTTGTTTTCACATAAAGGTGCCGTTAAACTTTCACAAATATCAACCAACTCAATAACGCTAAATGGCGCGAGTTTTAACTGCGCTGCCACACTTTCTACCCGTGCAAAATCCAGCATTCTGTTAAGCATTAACAACAAGCTGTGTGCTGCGTGCTTAGCTTGCGCGGTTTGTTCTAATTGTTTTGGCGTAAGTCCTTGCTCAATAAGCATATCAAGTAAACCAAATACCGCATTTAGCGGTGTGCGGATCTCATGACTTAAATTAGCAATAAATCGACTTTTTGCTAATGTGGCGCGCTCTGCATCATGTTTTGCTTTGGTTAATATACTTATATCTTGAATATGAATAACATAATACAGCGGCTCGGCATTTTCATTCCACACTAACGACACGCTCAGCTGTAACCAATCTGCCAGTTCGCCGTGCGCTAAAGTTAAATGGTATACCCGTTTTTTATTATTTAGTAATTGCGCTAACGTGGCTTTAATTTCTTGCCATTGGGGGTTACTAAACACCCGATTTAAAGGCGCTCCCGCCAATAAACTTTGTTCAGAAGATAGCTCTCTAGCCGCTTTATTCGCTTGTAAAATAGTATGATCAAGCGAAAGTAACACCACTCCATTAGCCGCAAACTCTATCGCACTTCTAAATTTAGTTTCTGATTCTTTTAATGCATGTAGGGTTTGCTGTTGCTCGGTTATGTCGCGGCCAATCCCCATAACGCCTAACAGTTGTTGCTGTTCATTATAAAATGGCGCTATGGTTAATAAGTAAGAGCGTTCTGCGCTATCAATACGTTGTTGAATTTGCGTGCGATTGTGTAGTACTTGTTGCTCTAGCTTACTAATTTTTTTACTATCGCTGCTCTCATTTTCTATTAATTTACCAACTAGCGCTACTTGCTTTTTACCAATAAATGTTTCAAAAGCTTTATTACAACCTAAAAATAAGCCATCAATACTTTTAAAATAAATAAAGTCAGGAACGTTATTAAGTACAGTATTAAGTAAAGCTAAATGACGCTCTTTGGCTTCGTAGCTGCTGGTTAGTTTTTCAGACTGTAGCTGCAATTTTTTATCTAAATCTTTATTAACGTTCTGTAGGGATTCGACCAGCTGAGTATTTTTAGCAAATATAGCTTTTACCTTTAAAAACCATGGCTGCCAATTTAAAGGAATTTTATAGTTTAATTGCTCGCCAGTTACAGTGTCGTTATGCTCTAGATAACGCATTAAAAAGGTCATCGGCTTGATAAAAATACGCTGGCTCAACCAAAAAAACACGCTAAACATAATGCTTAAAAACACGGTTAAAAATATAAATTCTATCGCTGTTTCGTAAATAATCGGCGCAGATAACTGCTCTATTGGCTCATGGTAGGCAGCATGTATAGGGTAGTTACCAATTGGCTGCATTAAAAACTGATTACCTTTAATTTCCTTAGTATTATTGTGCTCTATTAATACTGCCGGCCAATATTGATTTAACTTAACAGCTTTGTTTATCAACTTTTGTGAGCTGGCAATAACCTCATGATACTGATTCATAAATATATATTCGCCTTGCTGCGGCGATACTTTTTTTAGCCAATTAGAAATAGCTTGTAAGTCATAAATAAGAACTATGTAATCTTGGGAGTTAATATCTTGTTGTCGGCCAATGGCAAAGTAGGCTTTATTAGCAACTTTAATAATTTGGCTAGAGCTGAGTTGCTCGGTTAAAAGTGGTGGTTTAAATTTGCCTTTTAAAATATCAGTTAAAAAGGCACTTTGGCTACGATCTCGCCTGGCAACGTAAGCAAAACCTTGCTCATCAACATAAGCAACTGCACTTAATGACTGTATTAGCGCTAACGTGGTGTTAAATGAAGGGGCTAACATGACGACTTTTTGCCAGCGTAATAAGGCACTTTGCGATTGAGAAAATTCGCCAGCACCTACTATTTCGCCATTTAAATTACTTAAATAACGATAGTAATAGTCATCATACTGATTAACGTGCAATGGCATTGTGCTATCTGCTGAATGCGGCTTAGGTTGGTGATACAAATTAAACATAGCGGTAAATAAATTATTTACCCCAGCCATAGTATGTTCAATTTGCGCCGATACATTAGCAAAATCGCCATGGCGCTTTTCTATCGCACGTTCAACCTTAATATTGTAAAGGTGCAAACATAATAATAAAGCCACAAACAAAGGCACGGCCAAAGCCACAACTAAAGAGCGGTAATAATCTTTTAAGGGTAAAAACTTCAACTGTTTGCCTGTTTTATGGCTCAATAATCAGCTAATAGACTAGCGAGCCATAATGTTAAGCGCAAGTTATAAGTTTTCTTCAGCGAATGAAGCTAGGCGACTACGTACCACACCATTGAGGTTTATTGTTGCGCTACCTTCAAAGTTTTTAAAGCGCTCCACAATATAAGTTAAACCCGAAGTAACCGGCGTTAGGTAGTTACTGTCTATTTGTGCCAAGTTACCGGTACAAATTAGCTTAGTACCTTCGCCGCAACGGGTAATAATGGTTTTTAATTGTGCCGCCGTTAAGTTTTGGCTTTCATCTAAAATAACTACTGCATTTTGAATACTGCGACCACGCATAAAATTTACCGACTTAAACTGAATATTGGCTTTTTCCATAATATAATTACGGCTTGAAATTGGATTTTCGTCGCCCTTATGTAATACCTCTAGGGTGTCGGTAATGGCCGCTAGCCATGGCGCCATTTTTTCTTCCTCAGTGCCGGGTAAAAAGCCAATTGACTCGGCTATTTCTGGCGTATTACGCGTTACTATTACTTTGTCGTAAATGCCTTTTTCGATCACCATTTCTAGTGCACTAGCAAGCGCCAATAAAGTTTTACCACACCCTGCAGGGCCGGTTAAAATAACCAGTTCTATGCTGGTATCTAATAAAGCATCGAGTGCCATACCTTGGTAAATATTTTTTGGTTTAATACCCCATGCACCTTGGTTCATTAATCGCTCATAACCTAAATCTTTTAAGGTTATATGCTCCTCATCGTACGATTTAACTCGCGCTGCAAACTGATCCCCCTCATCAATTAAATACTCATTATAAAATACATCAGGGATTAAGTTTTTAGCCACATGATGCAAGGTCTCACGGCCATATTGCTCAGTATTACATTGGCCAACATGCTGCCAAAAGTCTCCGGCTATTTTTTTGTAGCCGCTGGTTAGTAAGCTAATGTCGTCTATAAGCTGATCGGTGCGGTAATCCTCAACATAATTAAGCCCTGCACCTTTGGCTTTTAAGCGCATGTTTATATCTTTAGTGACTAATATTACTTTGCTATTTGTGTGCTGCTTTTGTAAATGCACTGCACAGTTAATAATGCGATGATCGTTTTCATTGCCTGGCAGGCCAGAAATAGAGTCGGCAAATAAATGATCGTTTACAATAATTAAAGTGCCGTTTGATGCTGTTTTCGCTTTTTTATTGCTAGGAAGGGCTACGCCTTGGAGCATTTGCTCTGGTGTGGCATTTTTTAATATTTCATCTAAACCACGAATAGCCACGCGAGCATCACGGCTTACATCGTGTTTTCTATCTTTTATATGATCAAGCTCCTCTAACACTGTCATCGGAATAACTACATGGTGCTCTTGAAACGATAAATACGCGAGGGGTTCGTGAAGCAATACATTGGTATCTAGCACATACATTTTACTTTTAAGGTTCGAAGCATTTTCCATAGCACTTTCCTTACTTTTTATGATGAGTATGCTATACCAAACTAACTAAGTGCTTTTGAGTAGTGATGGCTCGTTAGTTACTTAGGTATAATTTTAGTTTAGTCTATTTGTCATAAAAGTCCGTTTTATTACAAACTCGATTTTGTTTTAATTAAACCTTAAAATCAAAGCAATCGACTGACTAAAATAGTGCATTATAAAAGTTAATTAAGTAGGTTTTGCTAAGGAAATATTTTTAATGCTGCTAACGCTCAAAGTAATAGCTGCAGAGCTATTTATTATCTTACTGTGTACTTATTTACCCAAAAAAGATCCAGATGTTAGCCGTTTTGTTAGGAATAATTCACACTTACCGAATTAATTAAAAGTGAGGCTAATAGCGCCTTGCAGTGGTGTTGTCTAACAGGTAACATAGCCGCCTTTTTCTTCATAGACGAGACATATATGAATTTTTCCTTAGGTCAGCGTTGGATCAGTGATACAGAGTCAGATTTAGGATTAGGCACAGTTGTTGCCATTGAGGGCCGTCAGGTCAGCATATTATTTCCTGCTAGTGGCGAAAGCCGCGTTTATTCTTGGGCAGAAGCACCCGTAACCCGTGTGTCATTTAATCCTGGCGATGTGATCAAAAGCGTTGAAGAGTGGGAATTAGAAGTTGAGTCTATTGAAGTGCAAGGCGAGCTACTTTGTTATCACGGTACTCGTGTTGATAATGGTGAAGCAGCCAAACTAAAAGAAACCTTTCTAGATCATTTTATTAAATTTAACAAACCTCAAGATCGTTTATTTGCCGGCCAAGTAGATCGTTTTGATCGTTACACGCTGCGCTACCAAACATGGTTACATAAATTTGAACGTGAACAGTCGCCTATAAAAGGCTTAATTGGTCAGCGTGCTAATCTTATTCCGCATCAGCTTTATATAGCCCAAGAAGTAGGTAAACGTTTTGCACCACGCGTACTTTTATCAGATGAAGTAGGTCTGGGTAAAACAATTGAAGCGGGAATGATTTTACATCAGCAAATTATTAGTGGCCGTGCCAGCCGTGTGCTTATTGTAGTACCCGAAAATCTGCAGCACCAATGGTTAGTAGAAATGCTGCGCCGCTTTAATTTACGTTTCTCTATTTTTGATGAAGATCGTTGCGATGAAGCGTTTGCCGACTCGCCAAATGTATTTGATACCGAACAACTGGTACTTACCAGCCTAGAGTTTTTAACCAAGAAAAAACGTTGGTTCGAACAAGCAACTTTAGCTGACTGGGATTTACTAGTAATAGATGAAGCGCATCATTTAAGTATTAATAATGGCAAGCCAAGCTCAGAGTACCAACGTATGGCCGAGCTTAGCCAAGATATTCCGGGCCTTATTTTACTTACCGCCACGCCAGATCAACTTGGTCATAGCAGCCACTTTGCTCGCCTACAGCTACTCGATCCAGACAGGTTTTACGACTACGACGTATTTAAAGAAGAGGAAGCAAATTACAAAGACGTTGCCGAAGCTGCTAATCAATTACTCCAAGAGCAAGGCCTAGACGAGAGCGCTAAAGCGACTTTAATTGAGCTATTAAAAGAAACCGACATTACCGATATTCTGGCAAAAGCACAGCAAGGTGATTTACCCGCGCGTAAAGAAATACTTAACATGTTACTGGATCGCCACGGCACCGGCCGCATCTTATTTAGAAATAGCCGCAGCGGCATTGACGGCTACCCTAGCCGTATATTACACGCCTACCCTATGCCATTGCCAAAGCAATATAAAACAGCAATGACAGTACTGGGCAATATGAGCGGCATTCAAAATCCCGAACTTAGTGCACAGCGCGCACTATTCCCAGAAAAAATATTTCAAGAGTTTGAAGGCGAAAGCGCCAGCTGGGGAGCATTTGATCCTCGCGTAGATTGGCTAATCGACACTCTTAAAACCCTTAAGCGTGAAAAAGTACTGCTAATATGTGCTAAAGCCGAAACAGCTATCAGCCTTGAGCAAATACTACGTGAACGCGAAGCAATTAAAGCCTCAGTGTTTCACGAAGGTATGTCGATTATTGAGCGTGACCGCGCCGCTGCATTTTTTGCAGACGAGTACGACAACGCGCAAATACTGCTGTGTTCTGAAATTGGCTCTGAAGGGCGTAACTTTCAGTTTTCACATCATTTAGTGTTATTTGATTTACCACTAAACCCAGATTTACTAGAGCAACGTATTGGCCGACTAGACCGCATTGGACAAACTCAAGATGTGAACATTCACGTGCCATATTTTGAAAACACCGCCCAAGAAGTATTACTACGTTGGTACAACGAAGGCCTAGACGCATTCGAATCTACCTCGTCAACGGGACAAATGTTGTATAAAGAATTCCGTGATGACCTACTTGATTACATTGCAGCGCATAACTGCGACGAAGACGAGTTAGATCCATTACTTGAGCAAGTAGCACAAAAAAATGCGGTACTGCGCAAACAAATGGAAAGCGGACGCGACCGTTTACTTGAGCTGCATTCATCGGGCCAAGGCGCAGCCGACTCTTTGGTAGCTGATATTGAAAAACTAGACAATCAGTTTGAACTGCCTAGTTACATGATTAACGTATTTGACACCTTTGGCGTAAGCCAAGAAGATAAAGGCGAAAATACCATTATCTTAAAGCCAACCGAGCATATGTTAAACGCCTCGTTTCCGGCATTAAGAGAAGATGGCATGACAGTTACATTTGACCGCGATACCGCGCTTTCGCAAGAAGACGTGCACTTTATTAGTTGGGATCATCCTATGGTGCAAGGCACCCTAGATATGATTTGTGACGACGATTTTGGTAGCGCATCGGTTGCTTTACTTAAAAACAAAAAACTACCACCAGGCACCTTTTTTGTTGAGCTTATTTTTGTAGCCGAAGCTATGGCACCAAAAGTATTACAAGTAGGACGCTTTTTACCACCTACGCCAATTCGTATTTTACTCGATAAAGCAGGTAATAACTTAGGTGAAAACGTCGCGTTTGACGGCTTTAATCAGCAGCTTTCTGCCGTTGGTCGCCAAACAGCCAGTAAACTAGCTGGCGCATTGCAAAGTGCTATTCACCCAATGATCAGCACCGCAAAAGACATGGCACAAGAAAAGCTTGAAGTTATTCGTGCTGCGTCACTGGCTAAAATGCAAACATCACTAAGTGAAGAGCAGCAACGATTAGTTGCTCTTAAGCAAATTAACCCTAATATTCGCCAAGAAGAAATTACCTTCTACGATAAGCAACGCACAGATTTGACTACCTACATTGAAAAAACCCAGTTAAAACTAGATGCGATACGCTTGATTGTGGTTTCGCACTAACGCTTTGGCGATAAGCTGACAGCCGTTAGTAAAAAATTGCTAATGTGCGAATGAAGAAAGCGCGGTATTTTGAAGTGACCCCATAAAGTTGGATTCATTTCTAAGCAGCTAATAAAGCCTGATTTCGGTAGTGTATCGAACTCAGGCTTTTTAGTTTCAACTTAATGCATGCGTTGTTGTAATAAAAAATTTATTACTGAGCTCACCTTAAAACTTGATAAAAACCCTATAAAACGATTAGTTAAGTGCTATTCAACTCTTTCTAAAATCACTTGTAAATCACAACCACTCTTCTATATCTTGCCCACCCAAAACAGCCATTATTTCAACATCAGTTTCATAAACTCTGTAATAAATACTATCTGAGCCACAAACGGCACGTCGATAACCTTTACGAATATGAGCAACTGATTGGCAGGAATAAGGATTTGCAGCTAGCTTTTCAAACAGAGTAAAAAAAGCATAAAAATAAGTATCTGCTTGCTGCTGTGAATACTCCTTACAGCCATACTGATAAATACGACGTAAGTCTTCTTTAGCATCATTTGAGAGTTTAAACTTTCGCATTACTTAACATTTAGTTTAAATTCAGTCAGGATTTCATCAGCAGATTGATTAGTAAAGCCACTTTTTTCAGATTTAAGCAGTTTACTATTGATAGCTTCAGCCCTTCTTGCACGTCGAATTAAGTCATTCACTAATTCGCTTTTATTCGCGTAATCACCTACATTTTCAATGTGATTACGCAGCCATAAATCATTTTTCTCAGTGAGCGAAATGCTTTGCCTTGCCATAATATATACCTCAAAAAATCATACTGGTGTAATTTTACACCAGTATGAAAAACACGCAATTAAACTTTGTTCTTTTTCCTTGAGCCTTAGTGCCCGCTCCACTAAAATGGCGCCCTTGTAAATCACTGAGGTCGGCCGTGTTAATTAACTACAATCCCCCAACAGATCCGTATTTAACTATTCTGTATCAGGATGAGGACTTACTCATCGTTAATAAGCCTAGCGAGTTGTTAACCGTGCCAGGTAAAGACCCTAAACATGCCGATTGCTTAATAAGCCGTGTTAACCGAGTTTTTCCTACTGCTAAAATAGTGCACCGTTTAGATATGGCAACGTCGGGCATACTTTGCTTGGCAATGAATAAAGCCGCACACCGCCATGTAAGTATGCAGTTTCAGGAGCGCGAAACCGCCAAGCGCTATATTGCCCGGATATATGGGCAACTTGAGGCGCAAACCGGCTCGGTTGATTTACCGCTTATTTGCGATTGGCCTAATCGCCCCAAGCAAATGGTTGATCACGAAAACGGTAAGCCGTCGCTTACGCACTTTAAAATACTTGAACGTGAACCACATGCAACCCGTGTAGAACTAACCCCTATTACAGGGCGCTCGCACCAGTTGCGTGTACATATGCTAAGCCTAGGCCATCCTATTTTAGGTGATAGGCTTTACGCGCACAAAGAGGCACTCGCTGCGGCGCCGCGCTTGCAATTACACGCACAAATGCTCAGCTTAAAACATCCAACTACTGAGCAAATACTTACATTTGAAGCTGACCCTGATTTTTAGCGCTAACAATTAATATTAAAGTTTAGCCTGTTACGCTAAACTTTTTTGCTGCTGCGCCGATATTTAAGTAATATTTTTAATTTGAGTTGGTTATGGTATTGGCGCAGTATTTAAAGGTAATTAAACTAAACGTACTGCTAAGCTGTGCGCTACTTTTAACTGTGCAAGTAACTGCAGCAGAGCATATTGCCCCACCCTCGTATGCAAGTATTGAAAATAATGATATTCAACACTTACTTCCCAATGATGAAATAAAGCCTATATTAGCTGGCGATACTGAATTTTTAACCTTATACAGCGAGTATATGAGTGCTGACTTTAGAGGCACTGTACTGCTTATACCTGATTGGCAATCAAGCGCGACCAATAATGCCGGAATGAGCTTTTTACGCAAAGAACTAAATAATTTAGGCTACACTACCTACGCAATGACAGTACCTGATATTAACTGGCAGGCGAGTGAAGTAGCCACTGCTGCAACTAACGAAAACACTGCAACTGAAAGCACCTCAGCTGAAAATATTCTTGCCCAAAGCTCTGACAATGCAAATACAGCTAATCAAAGCACTGATAATCAAAGCACTGATAATGAAAGTGCTGCAGTTGAAAGTGCTACTATTGAGGATACTGGTGTAAACAAAAGTGCTGAGCCACACCATGTTAATGCCATTGAAAAAGTGAGTGACGCGGTACTCGATAACTATAAAGTAAATTTAATCGCCCGCTATGAAGCACTGTATAATACAGTAATGGCAGAGCCGAATAATATTGTAGTAATTGCCCAGGGGATCAGTGCTGGCGTGCTACTTGAACATTATGCGCAATTTCCCGACTCAAGACTTAATGCATTTATAAGTTTAAGCAGTTATTTACCTAACAGTAAACGTAATCAAGACTTAAGCCAAACTTCGTCTTTAATTGCCCCACCATTACTGGATATTTACTACGCTAACGATAACAACGAGATTTTAATGAACCTTAAAAATCGTCAGCGCTGGGTTAACCGCAACGCAAAATTTGATTATCGCCAACGCCAGTTATTTGGTTTGCGCAATCAGCCCGATCAACATGCACGCCTAAGTAAAGAAATAGACGGCTTTTTACGCCGACTTTTTTAAATACTCGTAAGCAGCTTGAATATCTTGGCTTTTTTTGACCGCTAATTCCATCATATGTTTTGGTAAACCTTGCGATACCAATTTATCAGGGTGATGCTGCGCCATCAGTTTTCGATACGCGAGCTTTATTTCTCGCGCTGTTGCCGAGTCATTAAGCCCTAATAATGCCAACGCTTGTGTGCGGTTTATATTATTATTAGGTGGTACATGATGGCCTGAACCTTCACGGTAACTGCTACTTTGCCCTTGTTGTTGTTTATAACGCTGTTGCTGCTGCCTAAAGCTAAACTCTGCTTGGTAACGCTTTAATACAAAAGCAAAGTGCGCTCTAGATACGCCTAACTGTTTACTCACTTCTTGTAAAAGTAGTTTTTCTTGCTCAGCGAGTACACCATCTGAAAATGCCATTTGAATTTGAATTTCTAAAAATAGCTGTAATAAATCATAACGCTTAGCAAAACGTTCTTTAAAGTCTTGTACTGTTTCTTTTAATGAAAAATCATTTTCTTTACCCGACTGAAATGCATGTTGTGCTTCGCGGCGCTCTTCGCCTTGTAGGCCCATTTCGTCCATAAATAACGTTGCAGCTTTAATATGTACTTCGCTAATGCGCCCATTTGATTTAGCAATATGCCCCATAACTGCAAAACAGCTAGAAAAAAACAGCGCTTGACGCTCGTTGACGTCGTCACCTTTAAATAAGTTTGAAAAGCCACCGGCTTTATCAAAATCTTTTTTTAAGCTTTTATCAAACATATGGCCAAGATATAGGCCAAAAATAGCACCAAATATTTTGCCAAACATAAAACCGAAAATAAACCCGAGTATTTTTCCCCACATCTAAATTATTACCTCTATTAAATTTGTCGTTGATTAAGTGCTGATAATCGCTCAGGAGTACCTACATCATCCCATTGGCCTATGTAGAGTTCGGTAGAGACTAAATGTTCAGTTAATTTTTTAGCTAAAATAGGCCCAAGCGGACGAACACCTTGCTCAAAATCGTTAAAAAAATCGGCTTGATATCGGCCAATTCCAGAAAATGTATATTTTTGACTATCACTCGACAAATGACTGAGTGCAAAATCACCGTTAGGATTATGCGGTGGGTTTTCTATCAGCACTATGTGCGCCTCACCCGCTTGTAAATGCAGTTGAGTTAACGCGCTTACGTCGTAATCGGTATATATGTCGCCATTTATAACAATAAAGGTATCGCCTAATAGGGGCAGCGCAGCAATAATGCCACCGGCCGTTTCAAGGCCACCTGCCACTTCTTGGCTATAACGTATATTTACGCCCCACTTGCTGCCATTGGCAAAATAATCTTTAATTTTATCACCTTGCCACGCAAGGTTTATTACTATTTCGGTAATACCCGCCGCTTTAAGATTAACTATATGATGCTCAATTAATGGCTTACCCGCTACTGCCAACATAGGTTTAGGCATATTTTGCGTTAGTGGCATCATACGTTGTCCGCGCCCGGCCGCTAAAATCATCGCCTTCATGTGCGCTCCTTAGCCAAGCGCTCAACCACTTTAGGAGCAATGGTATTTTGTATAAATAAGCCAAGGGCCTGTAGCTCTGAATAATTAGCAGCTACCTCTACAATGTATGCAAGTGTAGGAAGTATATTAGCCAAATAACCTTTTTTACCATCACGTAAATACAAACGACAAAAAATACCTGCCGCTTTTAAATGGCGCTGTAAACCGGTTAAATCAAACCAATATTTAAATTCATTAAAGGTAACATTAGCAATTAAACCTTGGCGATTAAATTCATCGTATCCGTATTTAACTAAATGAGTTAATTCGCTCTCTGGCAGTTTAAAATAGCAATCGCGTAACAAAGATACCAAGTCGTAACACAACGGCCCGCGTACAGCATCTTGATAATCTATGATCGCCCATTGCTGGTTGCAGCGCATAATATTACGACTATGGTAATCGCGGTGCATGGTAACGCTAGGCTGAGCAAGCATGGTATTACTAAGCAGATCACAGCTTGTTTGCCACAGCATTTGTTGCTCTGCTGTTAGTTCACAATCAATGAAGTCATGCATTAACCACTGGCTGAATATGCCAAGCTCAACAGCTATAAACTTTTTATCATAAGCTTGCATAGCAGCGGCTGCAGGTGTTTTTGCCCACTGTACGCTCAGCTTAATTAATTGCTGGTAATACTCGGTGCGGTGCTCATCATCAAGCATGTCTGCTAGGTGCGTGCTGCCTAAGTCACTTAAAATAAAAAAACCTTGCTGCTCGTCACTGGCAATAATAGCGGGCAATAAAAATCCTTGCTGCGTAAATACGCTATTAAGCGAGATATACGGCGCATTATTTACTTTAAGCGGATCGGAATCCATCACTATAAAGCTGTTATTAGCACAATTTAAGCGATAATAACGACGAAAACTCGCATCGGCAGTAATTGCCGCTAACGTGCATTGTTGCTCACTAAAGTGAGTATTTATAAAGAGTTGTAAGCGTTCAAAACGTGTCATTTTATAAGCTATCTATTTTTCACTAATTACTTTGCCATTGTTTTCCTTTATTATGTCTACTTGAAATTAATCACAGCGTATAAAGGTCGATAAATGAGCAAAACCTGGGGCATATTGATGCTAAGCGTACTGAGCGCACCATCGCTTGCCGAAACTGAACTGACACACAAGTTTTGTGGCACTTCAATGCAAACCAGAGCTTGGCAACCGCTTCCTGGCTTAAAGCTAGGTATGGTTGATATTCGCGCTAACGACGTAGAGCTTTTAGGCACACAAAGCGCTGAATTTACTGGTAATGTTGATATTAACACCGTTAATATGAGTTTGTCCGCACAAACTGCACTAATCGATAAACAGCGCGGTTTACTCAATGCTACTGGGCCAATTACTTATCGCGACAAAATAAGCGAAGTTAACAGCACTGGCCTCAACGCCGATTTAAATAATTCAGCAATCAGCTTACTTGGTGCACAATATAGCCTAACACAACAGCTAGGCAAAGGTGGCGCTGAAAAACTCACCGTTGATGAGTCTGGCTTAATGCTAATGAATGCAAGCTTTACTGCTTGCCCTGGCGAAGTACCTGTGTGGGCCATTGAAGCCGACGAAATTAACCTTTCTCGCGAAGAAGGCTGGGGCGAAACCTATAATGCGGTTTTACGCATCCTAGATACGCCGGTTTTATATTTACCTTATTTTACCTTTCCGCTTGATGAGCGCCGTAAATCTGGGTTACTTACGCCTAGTTTTTCAAGCTCAGATCGCTATGGTTTAGAAACTATTACGCCTTACTACTGGAATATCGCTCCCAATTTAGATGCCACCATTACCCCGCGTTATATGTCGCGTAAAGGTTTACAACTGCAAACTGAATTTAGATATTTAACCCAAGAGCATGAAGGCTTAGTGGGTATTGAATATTTAAATAAAGATGATTCAGACCCCGATCTTGGCGATCGTTATATGTTTCATTGGCAACAAAAAAGCTATTTAGGTGAAAACTGGCGCGCTAATGTTGATATAACAAACGTGAGTGACGACAACTACTTAACTGATTTAGACTCTAATTATGCCAGTAAAACCGATACTCAATTGTACAGAACAGGCTCGCTTACTCATATGGGCGACACTTGGCGTACCGATATTACAGTACAAAACTTTGAAGTACTGGGCGATCACTTAGAGTCTTATACCGCTTTGCCACAAATTAGTTTTACCCAAACCGCACCTTGGCAATACGACAACTTTGATTTTAGTGTATCGGGAGAAGTGAGCCACTTTACTAATAGCTCAGCTATTATTGATCAAGCTACTCGAATACATATTGAGCCAAAAGCTCGCTTTGATTATAAAGAACATGCATGGTCGTTTTTATCAGAAGTAAGCATATTACAAACAAACTACAAACAGCATGGTGATTTAGAAGGAACTCAATACAGCGAAAGCGTATCGCGTACACTGCCAAAAGTACGTTTGTATACACAACTTAATTTTGAGCGCGAAACCTCCTACTTTATTGATGACGGTATTCAAACTTTAGAGCCACAGCTACAATATTTATATACCCCTAATGAAGATCAATCTGATATTGGCTTATTTGATACTGCCAAACTACAAGATGATTTTTTTGGTTTATTTAGAGACACACGCTTTTCAGGTGTTGATAGAATAGCTGCTGCTAACCAATTTACCTTAGGTGCAACGACTCGGTTATTTGACAAAAAACACCAAGAAGTATTTAATTTTAGCGCCGGACAAATATTTTATTTAAGCGATTCAGCCAAACCTACAGAGCAAGGATTAAACTCAGACACCAACTACAATGCCTTGTTTGCAGCACAAACCATGGTACATTGGCATCGTCGCTGGTATTTATCTGCGGGTATTCAGTATGATACTGACGGTAAACAAATTATTCAGTCTAACGTAACGCTCGACTATAAAGGCGACGATAATGAGCTAGTTCAATTGAACCATCGGTATTCAGATGATGTCTCAGGTAATGCAATTGAACAAACAGGCTTATTTACAAGCATTCCAGTGAGCGACGAATGGCAGTTTATTGCAAGCTATCACCGCGACCTTGAAAATAACCGCAGTATCGAAGTGTTAAGCGGACTACAGTATGAATCGTGCTGTTGGGCATTTCAAATTACTGGCCATCGCCAAATTGTTACCGACTTAAATCAGTCTATAGGGCAACAACAGGCGACTTTTGATTCAAGCATTCGTTTGAATTTTGTTTTAAAAGGGTTAGGTAGTAAAAGCCGTTATGATGCTAAAAAATTATTACAACAAGGTATTTTTGGTTATCGTAGACCGTATTTTCTTAATGACTAGGACACTATTTTTAAAGTTAAAGTAGTATTAATTAACGCTAAAAATTGAGTATTCCCTAGGATCACAACAGTACTATTAGCAAGAGTAGTAAAAAGAATATGAATTTAAAAAAATTATTAACATCAGCAGTTTTAAGTATTAGCTTATGCCAAAGCGCATTTGCAGCTCCGGTTGAAATCGACAAAGTTATTGGCATAGTCAACCAAGGAGTTATTTTAAAAAGTGAAGTGGACACCATAGTTAACCGTGTTAAAAAGCAAGCTGAAGAACAGAGTCAGGAGCTTCCTAAAGACGAAACATTACGTGTCCAGGCCGTAGAGCGATTAGTTAACCAAACACTCATGATGCAAATGGCTGAGCGTATGGGGTTAGAGATTTCAGACAGCCAACTAGATCAAACACTTGCAAGTATGGCTAAAGAGCAAGGCGGTAGCATTGCAGATTTACGTCGTACTATTGAGGGCTCGGGAGAAAGCTTTCAAGCATACCGTGAAGAAATTCGTAAAGAGATCACTACGCAACAAGTTATGCGCGCCAATGTTGATCGCCGTGTTTATGTAAGCGAGCAAGAAGTAGATAACTTACTAAAAATTATGGAAAGCCAAGGTCAAAACGCAGAAGAGTATGACATTGGCCATATTTTAATTGATATTCCTAGTGATGCTAGCGCCGATGAAATTGCGTCAGCTAAAACGCGCGCAGACAAAGTAATTGAATTACTTAATGACGAGCAAGAATTTAAACGCATTGCTATTTCATCATCAAGCGGCTCTCAAGCACTTGAAGGTGGACAACTAGGTTGGATGAGCATTAACGAAATGCCGTCGTTATTTGCTGAAGCCGTAAAAGGTAAAAAGCAAGGCGCTATTATTGGTCCGCTGCGCTCTGGTGCTGGTTTTCATATTATAAAAGTCCAAGATGTTCGTGGTCGTCAAGTTGTAGAAACAACTGAAACTCGCTCACGTCATATTTTAATAAAACCATCTATTATTTTAAGTGAAGAAAAAGCACGTAGTATGCTTGCCGGTTTTGTAAAAGACTTACGCGCTGATAAAGCCGACTTTGCAAAACTTGCTAAAGAATACTCAGAAGATCCAGGCTCAGCCCTTAAAGGTGGTGAGTACGATTGGGCTGATCCAACTAGCTATGTTCCAGCCTTTAGAGATACTTTATTATCACTTAAGCAAAATGAAATTAGCGAACCATTTAGAAGCCAATTCGGTTGGCATATTGTGCAGTTACTCGATACCCGTGTAGCTGATAAAACCGAGCAAGCTAAACGCAACCGCGCCCATGGCATGCTATTTAATCGTAAATTTAAAGAAGAAAGCTTTAACTGGCAGCAAGAAATGCGCGAACAAGCCCATGTTGAAATTTTCCCAATAGACGAATAACTATGACATTACGTATCGCAATTACCCCTGGTGAGCCTGCGGGCATTGGTCCAGATTTACTGTTAAAACTTGCCCAACAAACTTGGGACGCACAGCTTGTTGCCATTGCCGACGCGAATATGCTTAAGCAACGTGCAAAACATTTAGGCTTAAGTATAAAGCTAATAGAGTTTGATCAGCACGCTGCAGCAACGCCTGCACCAGCAGGAAGCCTTTACCTACATCAAGTAGATGTAGCTGAGCCTGTAGAGCTAGGTGTGCTTAACGATGCTAATGGCCAATACGTATTGGACACTTTGCGTATTGCCAGTGAAAAAAACATGGATGGCACTTTTGCAGCAGTTGTTACCGGCCCAGTACATAAAGGCATTATTAATAAAGCCGGTATTTCGTTTAGTGGCCACACCGAGTATTTTGCACAACAGTCGAATACCGCAGATGTAGTAATGATGCTTGCTACGCAAGGCCTAAGAGTAGCGCTGGTAACGACGCATATTCCGCTTGCCTATGTATCGCGTGCTATTACAGAGGATCGGCTAATCAAAGTAGCGAGTATTTTAAACCACGACTTACAAACTAAGTTTGGTATAGAAAAGCCGCGTATTTTAGTCTGTGGTTTAAATCCTCATGCTGGTGAAGATGGCCATTTAGGCCGTGAAGAAATAGATACCATTATTCCAACACTTGAAATACTTAACAACCAAGGTATGAACCTGATTGGTCCACTCCCTGCCGACACTTTATTTCAAGATAAATACCTAAATGAAGCCGATGCCGTATTAGCTATGTATCACGATCAGGGGCTACCTGTGCTAAAATACAAGGGATTTGGTAACTCGGTAAATATTACCTTAGGTTTACCATTTATTCGCACCTCAGTAGATCATGGTACTGCTCTGGATTTGGCAGGCAAAGGTACTGCTGATGTTGGCAGTTTTGAATTAGCGATCCGCGAAGCAATTAAGCTCGCCCAAGAAAAAGCACAAAATCAATGACCGATAAAGTACATTTAGGACACCGCGCCCGTAAACGTTTTGGACAAAACTTTTTATTTGATGACATGATCATCGGTAAAATAGTGAGCGCAATCGATCCTAAACCAGAAGATAACCTAGTAGAGATTGGTCCAGGCCTTGGCGCAATTACTGAACCGGTAGCCGAATTAAGCGGCCATTTAACGGTTGTAGAATTAGATAAAGATTTGGCACAGCGTTTAATTGAACACCCATTTTTGGGACCTAAATTAACCGTAAACCAAGGCGATGCAATGACCTTTGATTTTGCAAGCTTGGTGAGAGATGACAAAAAACTAAAAGTGTTTGGTAACTTACCGTATAACATTTCGACTCCGTTATTATTTCATCTTTTTGAATTTGCAGACAATATTGAGCACATGCACTTTATGCTGCAAAAAGAAGTAGTAAAACGCATGGTTGCAGGCCCGGGGAGCAAAACCTTTGGTCGTTTAAGCGTAATGACTCAGTACTACTGTAATGCAATGCCGGTTATAGAAGTACCGCCTGAGTGCTTTAAACCTGCGCCTAAAGTTGATTCGGCGGTTATTCGCTTAATCCCTAAAAAGCCTGAACAACGCACTGCAAAAAGCGTGAAAATTTTAAATAACGTTTGCCTAGAAGCCTTTAACCAGCGTCGTAAAACACTACGCAATAGTTTAAGCAACTTACTAACTGCAGATGAGCTAACCAGCATTGGCATAGATGTTACTTTGCGTGCTGAGCGCTTATCGTTACAACAATTTATTGACATAGCAAATTGGATTTATGACAACAAGCAGTAATATTGGATCGCCTGTAAAGGTATCTGTTGAAACATTTTATGTAGAAGAGCAGTCGCAACCTGAACTCGAAAAGTTTGTATTTGCTTATTCTGTAACCATTAAAAACCACAGTTTGTGTAGCGCTAAATTACTGAGCCGTTATTGGTTAATTACCGATGCAAATGGCAAAGAAATTGAAGTACAAGGCGAAGGTGTGGTCGGCGAAAACCCGGTTATAGCACCCGGCGAAAGTTATAAATATACCAGTGGGGCAATACTAGATACCCCTGTAGGTACTATGCAAGGGCATTATACGTTACGTAACGAGTTTGGCACTGAGTTTAAAGCGCCTATTAACGTGTTTCGTTTAGCCTGCCCTAACATACTGCACTAGTACACTATAAGCATGGCTGACTACGCAATAGGTGATTTGCAAGGCTGCTTTAACGAGTTTAACGCGTTACTCCAACGCGTTAACTTTAATCCAAGTAAAGATCATCTCTACTTGGTGGGCGATATAGTCGCTCGAGGCCCTGACTCACTAGCCTGTTTAGAGTACTTATACAAACACCAAAATAGCATTACAGTTACGCTAGGCAATCATGACTTACACCTGATTGCCTGCTATCTACTTAATAAACCACCCAACCCTAATGATAAATTAGCAGCTGTATTCAATAGCACTAGACTCCCCCACTATATTGCACTTTTACAAACTCAACCTTTGGCACTTTACCTTAAGCAGTACAATAGCTTTATATCCCATGCTGGGCTCAACCCTGACTGGTCGATAGCACAAGCCTTACAACATGCTCAGTTTGCTCAGCATTGTTACAGCTCGCCTAAAGCGCATGACTTTTTTGCAAACATGTACCAACCTCACCCCATTAATAACCCTAATGAACTTAATAACTATGAAAAGTTTAGATACATAGTTAACTACTTTACCCGTATGCGATTTTTAACTGCCGATAACCAACTCGACTTAAGTGCAAAAGGGGAAGTAACAAGTGGCAATAACTTAACCCCTTGGTTTATGCATCCAGCAATAACAACGGCTAAACAAACGCTTATTTTTGGCCACTGGGCAGCATTAAATGGTAAAACACCTCATAATCATTTATTAGCCTTAGACACCGGATGTGTTTGGGGAGGCGCCATGACCTTAATAGAATTAAAAAGCAAACAAAAAACTGTAGAAAAATCACAACTTTCGTCTAAATAAACTGAAATAAAGTAATACATCTGTTAAGTTTAATGTCGCATGTTGAAACTTTGTAACTACAACCTGTTCACATTAAGTTGGCATTATATTTAGTAGCAAAAATAGCACTCCTATAATTAGAGCTACGCATGGCCATTGCTTAATTAAAAATAATCAACACAGATTAAACAATTAAAATTAACTTTAATTACTTAACTTATTGCAATACAAGCCGATAAGTTTTAACTGATATACTTTAGAATGGAAATCCGTATGAATTTAACAGTGAGCCAGCGTATTTGGGGTGGATTTATTTTCATCACTCTACTGCTTTTAATAATTGGCGGTAACTCTTTAATAAAAATAGCAAATATTGATCGCTCCACCCAAAAAGTAAATCAGTTGTCGCTGCCCGCTTTAAATAAAAGCGCTGAATTACAAGCCGAGTTTATTTTAATGAGCAAAGCAGCTCAAGCTAGTTTTTATACCTCTTCTGCAGAGCAACTAGAACCAATAAAAAACCAAGTGCTCGAACAAAAGCAGTTATTCAATACGCTGCATAGTGAATTACAAGAAGTGGTTAAAAACGATCCACTATTGAGTAAAAGTAGCCAACAAGTTGAAACAACCTATTTAAGTTTTTTAAGCACGGTAGAGGGCTTACTTGCCGACAAAGCTAAACAGCTAGCACTGAATAAAATGTTAAAAGCGCAACTAGAAAGCATAGAGCTTGCCGCCGAAGATGCAAACTCAATTGTACTCGATATTATTGATATAAACGGCTTAGAGCAAAGTAACCCACGCGCTTACCAGGCTGCTAATAATCTTGAAAACAATTTTATGTCTGTAGTAAGCAACAGTACCGACATGCTAACGGTTAAAACGCTTAATACCTTAGATATTGTAAAAAATGAGCAAGTATACTACTTCGAAGAAGTGACCCGCACCGTAGCGCTAATTAAACCAGCCATAGAGCAAAGCCATAGTGGTTTATACAATAGTCTAAAAGAATACGCAGACACGCTAGAGAGCAACATTGTAGGTAACAATAGCCTTGCTGCGAATAAAAAACGCTTAATCGATGCAATTAGCCTTACTGAACGTGAACTTGCAGAGTCTGAGCAGGCAACTAAAACAGCGCTAAATCAAATTGACGTACTTGTAAAACAAGCCAGCGATGTTGCTTTTTCATTGCAAAAAGGGGTGCGCAGCGACGTAGATTCTGCAAACTTGTGGACTTGGATAGGCATGATAATAGCCACCATAATTGCAATTATCGTGGCAGTCGTTACAGTTAATCGTATTACTAAACCACTGGCTGAAGTTAACCGCATTTTAGATATTGTAGCAAGTGGCGATATGACACAGCGCTTAGATGACAGTGCCAAAGATGAGTTTGGTGAGCTATCTAAAAGCTGTAACACCTTAATTGATAGCCTTCGCAGTTTAATTAAAGGCATTATTTCACGCTCAACTCAGCTTGCAGCTGCATCAGAGCAAACCTCAACAATTACTGGCGAATCAAGTAAAGCAATTCGTAATCAGCAAGCACAAGTTGAACAGGCAGCTACAGCAACAACAGAAATGAGTAGTACATCACAAACGGTAAGTAATAGCGCTCAACAGGCGTTACATGAGATTAAAAATGCCGATAAAGAAGCCGAGCGCGTTAAAGACATTTCAAATCAAAATAAAGCCACTATTGAGCAACTAGCTTACGAAGTTGATGAAGCGTCGAATGTTATTAATAAGCTCCACAAAGACAGCGCATCGATTGGCAGTATATTAGATGTTATTCGCGGTATTGCTGATCAAACAAACTTATTGGCATTAAATGCCGCGATTGAAGCAGCGCGTGCAGGTGAGTATGGGCGAGGCTTTGCTGTAGTAGCAGATGAAGTACGCTCTCTGGCAAGTAAAACACAAGAATCAACCCAAGAGATTCAATCTATGATTGAGTCACTACAAAGCGGTGCAGAAGCCGCTGTATCGGCTATGGAAAAAGGTAAACAACAAGCCGTGTCGTGTGTTAAGCAAAGCGATTTAGCAAGCAGCGCTCTCGACTCGATTACTTTAGCCGTATCGCAAGCGCATAACGTGAGTGAAGAAATATCAACGGCAGCGCAAGAGCAACAACAAGTATCACAAGAAATAAGTGAGCGCTTAGAGTCCATTGTTGCTATAGCCGAGCAAACCGCTGAGGGCGCAATACAAACGACCATATCAAGTTCAGAAGTAGCAAAACTAGCAGAAGAACTTAGGTTATCAGTAGAGAACTTTAAGGTTTAATTACTGCTATAAACATTTATAAAAAGGGGAAGTAATTTATTACTTCCCCTTTTTTATTAAATTTTGCTTATTGCTTGATTACTCACGCTAATTTCTATTTGTTTGTTAAGCAAATTAATGAACAAAATACTGCGCATATCGCCATCAGGCTCTTTATAAATAGCGTCAATATTTTTAAATGACTCATTGTTTACACTCACCAAGTCACCGCTTTTAGGAACTTGCGATTCATGTGAGTACGAACGCTCTGCTTTAAGCTGATTAATTAACTCAACGGGCACACGCTGATATGCAGCACCATAAGTTACAAAGCCACTTACTCCGCGGGTATTTTTTACCGCAAAAAAGTTACCATTCTCAGCTTCTAAACACACAAATACATAACCAGGAAATAAAGCAGACTGCTTAACAGTGCGGCGTCCTTTAACTAACTTTTCAGTAGTTAACTTTGGAAAAAATGACGCTATTCCTTGGTTTTTTAAATTAACCTGCGCACGCTCTTCTTGGCGAGGTTTACATACAACTAAATACCAACTTTCCATGGCAATTCCTACAGCCTAAGTTGAAGATAAGACAACCATAAACTAAATGAGCGCAGCATTATACTCCTATGCAAACCTTTATGTAAAATAGCCCCACAGTAAATAAGTACTCACTTAGAAAAAGTGATTTAATACGCTGATAATCAAACGAGTAGGTTTTAATTGAGGGGTAAGCGCTGATATATTACAGCTATTAGAAGCAAGCTCTAAGCTAAAGCTAAGGGCAATATTAAACAATTAAGCTATTATTTTACGTAAAACAAAAACAAAAAACCCAGCATAAGCTGGGTTTTTACATTCTAATAGAAAACTAAAATTACTTAATTTTAGCTTCTTTAAAAAGAACATGTTTACGAATCTTTGGATCAAACTTTTTGATTTCCATCTTCTCAGGCATGTTACGTTTGTTCTTGTCGGTAGTGTAGAAAAAACCAGTACCGGCAGTTGAAACTAAACGGATTTTATCGCGCATGATTCAGATCCTTAAACTTTTACGCCGCGAGCACGGATTTCTGTAAGAACCGTGTCGATGCCTTTTTTATCGATAATACGCATACCTTTAGTAGTAGTGCGTAATGTTACAAAACGTTTTTCACTTTCAACCCAAAAACGGTGTGTTTGTAGGTTAGGTAGGAAACGACGTTTAGTCGCGTTTCTCGCGTGTGAACGGTGATTACCAACCGCAGGACGCTTACCTGTAACTTGACATACTTTAGCCATGTCTATATATCTCCAATAACTTAGCTCGAGCTTAATTTTCCCTAAGGCCATGTAGTTGTGCCCTAGAGATAAATCGAAGGGCGCTCTTTATACAGCTTTTACAGGCGAAGATCAAATAACTGATCTCATCCAATCAGCTCATGTGCAAATTTGATAGCGGCTAATTATAAAGATCGAAAGCCCATAGGGAAAGTAAAAACTGCATTTAAATTAAACTAATTTGCCAAAACACACTAAACTGCTCGTTTTTAGTACTCTTCTGTAAAAGTAAAGCTAAATAAGACCTCGTTCAGCAAAAGAAACACAGGTTTCTCCTCCAACAATAATATGATCCAGCACATTTATATCTACCAATTGCAGTGCTTGTTGCAATTTATTAGTAATAAGTTTGTCGGCCTGACTCGGTTCGGCAATCCCGCTTGGGTGATTATGCGCAAAAATAACCGCTGCTGCATTATTTTTAAGTGCCGCTTTTACCACTTCTCGTGGGTAGACACTGGCAGAATTAATGGTGCCATAAAAAAGTATTTCATCTTTAATTAAGCGATTTTGACTATCAAGATACAACACCATAAATACTTCCTGCTGCAAACCACGCATTTGCAAGGTTAAATAATCATATACAGCGTTTGGCGAGTTAAATATAGCATCGCGCTGGCAACGCTCCTGCATGTAACGTTGGCTGAGCTCAAGCACCGCTTGCAACTGCACATACTTAGCTGTACCTAACCCTTTTTGCGCACAAAACTCTTCCATACTGGCATTAAATAAATTGTGCAGCGTTTTGTTTTCATTAAGTAAATGCTGGGCAAGCTCAATCACATTCATACCCGGCAAACCGGTGCGTAAAAATATGGCAAGCAATTCAGCATCACTGAGCGCTTTTGCGCCTTTTTCGATTAGCTTTTCGCGGGGACGCTGCGAATTAGGAAGTGAGGTTAGTTGCATTATTCATCCTTGATAAATCGGCTTATATATTAACTGTAATGCAAATTTGAAAATTAGCCTGTTATTTTCATCTTAAAAGCTTAGCTGTACGGGTCAAGATTTGTTATTTTAGCCCTAATATTAAATAAGGCTGATGGACAACCATGATTAATTTAACTAATAAAAAAATAGTGCTGGGAATTAGCGGCGGTATAGCGGCCTATAAAT
This sequence comes from Pseudoalteromonas sp. MIP2626, assembly GCF_013414205.1. Taxonomy (NCBI): domain Bacteria; kingdom Pseudomonadati; phylum Pseudomonadota; class Gammaproteobacteria; order Alteromonadales; family Pseudoalteromonadaceae; genus Pseudoalteromonas; species Pseudoalteromonas sp. MIP2626. Next base: position 45,337 of record NZ_JAATTW010000003.1, on the reverse strand, counting down.
GCGCAGAACTGGTTAGACGCTTAAAAGAGCATGGTTGTAGTGTTAAAGTAGTTATGACTGAATCAGCAAAACATTTTATAACCCCCTTAACTATGCAAGCTGTGAGCGGTGAAATGGTTGCAGACTCCTTACTCGACCCTTCAGCAGAAGCTGCTATGGGCCATATTGAGTTTGCCAAGTGGGCCGATTTAATTTTAGTTGCCCCAGCCACCAGCAACATTATTGCTAAAATGGCGGCGGGCATTGCCGATGACTTACTCACTACCTTATTACTTGCAACTCCGGCTAAAGTCGCTATCGCACCGGCTATGAATCAGCAAATGTATGCTCACCCTGCTACACAAGCTAATTTAGCCACACTTAAAGCACGTAACGTGCTTATTTGGGGTCCAGGAAAGGGTGAGCAAGCTTGTGGCGATGTAGGCGCTGGGCGCATGCTAGAGCCTCATGAGCTAGTTGCTTTATGTATTGCAAAAGAGCAACCTCAGTTACTTGCAGGTAAAACCATTACCATAACTGCAGGCCCGACCCGAGAAGCCATTGACCCGGTACGTTTTATATCTAATCACAGTTCAGGAAAAATGGGCTACGCACTTGCTGAGGCCGCTTTATTACTTGGCGCTAAAGTTAATTTAATTTCAGGCCCGGTGACTATAAAAGCCCCTGCTGGCGTAAATTTGATCAACATAGAAAGCGCCGAGCAGCTATTAAACGAATCACTCAACTACGCACCGCGCTCAGATGCGTTTATTGGCTGCGCAGCTGTTGCCGACTACCGCGCAGCAACCGTTGCAGCACAAAAAATGAAAAAGCAAGGCGACGAGCTTACTCTTACTTTAGTTAAAAACCCGGATGTAATTGCACACGTAGCTAATTTACAGCAAAACCGCCCTTACACTGTTGGTTTTGCCGCAGAAACACAAAATGTAGCAAACTACGCAAAAGGTAAACTAAAAAATAAAAACCTGGATATGATTTGCGCTAACGATGTATCACAAAGTGATCTTGGGTTTAACGCTGACAATAATGCGCTAACCCTGTACTGGCATAATGAACAGCTTGAATTACCAACAAATAGCAAAACAGCAATTGCGCTAACAGTGATCCAACAGCTCGCTCAGAGAATATAAAAGAGCTGGAAACAAACTGAATAAAACATTAACATGCTAAACACGCGTTTACTTTTAAGAGTTTAAATTTGTTTAATTCTAAATATAAACGCGCCTTAAACATTTGAATCAAAATGACTAGCTCCTGCTAAAAGATAACTAATAAAAAAGGAATGTTCATGCCTGCGACAAAAAGAAGTAATCGCAAAGAGCAAATACTGCAAGCACTTGCACAAATGTTAGAAACCAGTCCCGGCCAGCGTATTACCACAGCAAAGCTAGCCGCTGAGGTTGGTGTATCGGAAGCAGCGTTGTATCGTCATTTTCCTAGTAAAGCACGTATGTTTGAGGGCTTAATAGAATTTATTGAAGACACGCTTTTATCTCGTATAAATCTTATTTTAGAAAACGAAAAAGAAAGCCAAGCCCGCGTTTATAATATTTTACATTTACTGCTAACGTTTGCTGAAAAGAACCCTGGTATTACCCGTATTTTAACCGGCGACGCATTGCAAGGTGAGCAAGAGCGGTTACGTGAACGAGTGCAAAGTTTCTTTGAAAAACTTGAGACCCAATTTAAACAAGTACTACGTGAGAGAAAGCTGCGTGAAGGTAAAAACTTTCAAAGTGACGAGCTAACCCTAGCCAACTTTTTACTTGCCTATGTTGAAGGTAAAATGAATCAGTTTGTACGCAGTAATTTTAGTACTAAGCCAAGCGCACAATTTGAAAAACAATGGCCGGAGCTACAAAAAATCTGGTTATAAACTCCAAATTCAACACACGTAACCTTGTGAGCCACGCTTGCAAGGTTTTTAAATTTTCACCTTCAGCCTTTCAACTCTGCTTTGCTACCACTTGTCGTATATACTCGAATTATAGACAAAACTCGTTACAATAAAATAACGCTAAAAAACGAGAACCTATAATGAAAACAAAGCTCACCCTTTTAAGCTCTGCGCTTATTGTCAGCGTAGCTAGCACCACAGTTTACGCTAAAGAGTCGCTACAATTTAACGATGTGTTTGATTTTAAATCAGCCAAAGCAACGCAGCTATCTGAAGATGGCCGTATTTTATCGCTCAGTGCAACCCCGTATCGTGGTGATGCCACTGGCCAAGTTTACTCGCTAAGCGGTAATAGCTTAATTGCAGAAGTACCGCGTGGTACTAAACCAGTTATTAATCAAGCTGCTAACTGGGTCGCATTTACCCAAGTACCCACGCTACTAGCACAAGAAACCACGAATAAAAAAGATGCTCTAAAAAACAACCTGGTACTAGTAAATACCCAAACAGGCGAGCAACAAAGTTTTAGTAATGTGAAAGACTATAAGTTATCAAACGATGGAACTTGGCTTGCCTATCGCTTAGATCAAAAAGCAGCTAAAGGCGATGATGAAAAAGCCGAGGATGAAAGTGCCAGCACTCATGCTAATAAAAACGATAGCGCCATCACACCAGACAAAGATGATAAAACCTATCCACTGGTTATTGTAAATTTAAGCAATAAACGCAGCCACACAATTACAGATGTATTTAACTACAGTATTAGCGCAACTAACCAGCAACTATTAGTTAGCCAGAGTTACAGCGATGGTAACAACAATCAAATAGCACTGCTTAATTTAAATGACTTTGTAAGCAGCATACTCATAGATGAGCCTGGTGTTGTGGCCAGTAAAATAGCCTGGCACCCAACTGAGGCAAGCGTAGCATTTACGTTAGGTAACTATGTTAACGACGACATGCGCCGTCGTAACTACAGCTTACAACTTTGGCAAAATGAGCAGCTAACAACGATTAACTCCCCCAACAAAGATTGGGGAATAGGTAAAACCGCCGCGTTAATATGGTCTGAAAATGGCGAGCGTTTATATTTTGAAAATCGCCCTAAACTAGCCGCTAAAGTAAAAGCTAAAGAGTATAGCGACGAAGCCTCACTATACGACTTTGACACTATACGAGAGCATAAAGGCTTAAAAGTATGGCATAACAACGACGCGCAAATAAAACCGCGTGAACAGCAGCAGTGGAACGAAAAAAACAAAAACCGCCATTACAGCGCGGTGTACCACATAAATTCGCAAAAAGTTACCCAGCTAAGTACTGTGAGCATGCCAGAGGTTGCGCTTAATCCGCAGCGCGATACATCACTGCTTGGTTATACTGATACCCCATACCTTGAGAAAATAATGTATGGCGGCTTTTTTGCTGACTACTTTGCTGTAAATATTAATACAGGTAAACACACTCCCATTGTTAGTAACTACCCGTTTAAACCAAGTTTGGCACCTAATGGCGAGTTTGCAGCCTACTTTAGCGATAACCATATACAGCTAAAAGATTTAAAAAATAATAAAGTCACTACGCTTACACGCGCTATTGGAGCTACTTTTGCTGATGACAAGCACGACTACCCTTCAGCCCAACCAGGTTATGGTTTTGCCGGTTGGAATCAAGATAGCAGCCAACTACTTGCTTACAGTAAGTACGATATTTGGGCGTTTGATGTAAATAGCCAGCAGGCAAAACGTTTAACTAATGGTAAACAAACCAATACTCAATATCGCGTTATTAAACTTGATAAAAGCCAAGTTGGCTTTAAAAAAGACGAAACATTGCTTATATCGGCTATTAACTTACAAACTAAGCAAAGTGAAATAGCCAAGCTTGATTTAACCACCAACACAGTAACTAAAGTGCTCAGTGGTAATAAACGTTTTGATTTAGTTAAAAAAGCAAAAAATGCCGATAAATACCTATTTACTGAGCAAGCGTATCATCAGTTTCCAGACTTTTATCAAACTGACTTTAGTTTCAGTGCTCCGCAACAAGTGACTACACTTAACCCACAAATAAGTAACTTTGCCTGGGGCGAAAAGCCAGAACTCATAAGCTACAAAGGCTTTGATGGCGAAGACTTACAAGGCGTACTAATTAAACCTGCGGGTTACAAAAAAGGCGATAAAGTACCAGTAATGGTGTATTTTTACCGTTATATGAGCCAGCGCATGTACGACTTTCCTAAAATGGAATTAAACCACCGCCCTAACTTCCCTATGTTTACCTCAAACGGTTACGCGGTATTTTTACCCGACATTCGTTTTGAAATAGGCCACCCAGGTAAATCATCAACGCAAACCATGATCAACGCCACGCAAAAGCTCATTGATTTAGGCATTGCTGATAAAAATAAAATTGGTTTACAAGGTCATTCGTGGGCAGGCTATCAAAGTGCCTTTATGATCACTCAAACCGATATGTTTAAAGCGGTTGTATCGGGTGCTCCCGTGTCTAACATGACCAGCGCCTATAGTGGCATTCGTTTAAAATCGGGCTTAGCGCGTCAGTTTCAGTACGAAACAGGACAAAGCCGCATTGGTAAAAACCTTTTTGAAGCGCCAGAATTATACATAGAAAACTCACCGGTATTTTTTGCCGATAAAGTAAACACTCCTATTTTAATTATGTTTGGCGATAAAGACGACGCTGTACCTTGGCACGAAGGGGTACAATATTACTTAGCCCTGCGCCGTGCGGGTAAAGATGCCACTTTTTTACAGTATGAAGGCGAACCTCATCACTTGAAAAAGTTTCCTAATCAAGTCGATTTTTCGATTCGTATGATGCAGTACTTTGATCATTACTTAAAAGGCAAACCCGCCGCAAAGTGGATGAAAGAAGGCGAAGCATTTATACAAGAGTAAAAATAAATGATAAGAACCCCGATAGATTTAAGTCTATCGGGGTTTTATAATTTATTACTACCCACTTTATAATAAATAGACAATACTGAATTAACTAATAATTATTAAGTCGTTATTTGATGCTACATTTTTGGTATAAAGAATTTCCGCAATACCCTAGAGATCATAAGGATTACTGGCGAACACGCTTAATTGCACATTCTTTATTAATCTGCTGCTGCTACTTTTTAATTTTAACCTTACTAAATGTTTTTTATTTTTCGAGTTACGATATTGCACTTATTGATGCCTTAGGACTTATAGCCTCATTAAGTATTTGTATATGGTTTAATAAAACAGCCCAGGTTAGTAAAGCTGCTTGGGTTGTTGCATTAATGATAGTTGGCTTAATAATGCTCTTTATAGTATCGGCAAAGGGTCATGCTCATTCATTATTTTGGGCAACACTTATTCCGCCTTTTACTTTTTTTTTAGTTGGGCGTAATTGGGGAAGTATATTAAGTAGCATTGCTTTTGGTATTTGTGCCTATCTAGTTTACTTACAGCAACAACTATCAATTACCATAGGTTTATCTGCATTATTTAATTTTATTGAAGTGTCTATTGCGCATGTTTTATTATTTAGGTTTTATGAAAAAACGCGTTTTTCGGCTTACTCTCATCTTTCGAAGCGCAATGCCGAAATAAAACAGCTAGCCGAAACCGATAAGCTCACCGGGCTATATAACAGGCAAAAATTTGATTTTGAATTGTCGCAATTACTGAGTGAAAATAATAATGAGCGAAAATCAAATATAGTGATGATTTGCGACATAGACCACTTTAAAAAAGTAAACGATACTTATGGCCATTTAGCGGGTGATAACGTGCTTAGTGAGTTTGCCAATATTTTACAAAACAAGCTTACAAATAGTGCATTAATTGCACGCTGGGGCGGAGAAGAGTTTACTATTATTCTTCGAGATAGCAGCCTAGATAACGCAATTAACGAAGCTGAAGAGCTCAGAGCGTTTATTGCCACTCATTTAATCGATAATAGAGCGTTAACTATCAGTATTGGTATAGCTAAAGCGCATGTTGACGACACTGCTTTGCATCTTTTAGAGCGCGCCGATAAAGCGCTTTATAAAGCAAAATTACAAGGGCGAGATCAGGTCTGTGTTGCTAGCGACAACTTAACCAAAACTCACTATGAAAACACATTAAGTAAATCCGCTGCTATTTAAAAGTTAGCTCTAAAGTATCAGCGGTTAAACCCAATAAACTAAATTAACCTTGTAACTGCTAACTTATTGTTCCTAAAATATTAAGCATACTGCCCAGCAGCAAAACCGCAGCTCCACGCATACTGAAAATTATAGCCCCCTAGCCAACCGGTTACATCGGTTACTTCGCCAATAAAATATAAGCCTTGTACTTTTTTTGCTTCGAAGGTTTTTGAGCTAAGTTCATCGGTATCTACACCACCTAACGTTACTTCCGCTGTTCTGTAACCTTCTGTGCCATTTGGTTTAATTTGCCATGCATGTATATAGTTAACTAACTCGTCAATTTGGCTATGTGTTAGCTGGTTAATATTACAATCAGGAATTGCTTTCCCCTCATGAAGAACTTCAATAAAACGTTTAGGTAAAATAGTGGCTAAGCTATTTTTTAACGACTTTTGGGATTGCGTTTCACGCCAATCGGCTAGCTGTTGTCTTAAATCTGTTTCGGGTAATAAATTAATAGTTACCGCCTGTCCGGCGCGCCAAAATGAGCTTATTTGTAATATAGCAGGGCCCGATAATCCTCTATGGGTAAATAAAATGTTTTCTTTAAATGCAGTGCCATCTTCACTAGTAACATCGCATAAAATACTTATACCTGAAAGCGCTTCAAAACGTTCTTTATCGTGCTGATGCAAAGTAAATGGTACAAGTGCCGCCATGGTCGGTAATACTTTTAAGCCAAACTGCTCAGCAATTTTATAGCCAATGGGTGTTGCGCCAAGCTTAGGCATAGTTAAGCCACCGGAGGCAATCACTAACGACTCACAATAAAATGTTTCATACTCGGTTACTACGCTATAACCAGTTTCAGTTTTTGAAACGCTGATTACTTCGTTACGCAACTTTATAGATACCCCCGCCCACTCACACTCAGTAAGTAAAATATCAACAATGTCTTGAGCATTATTATCACAAAAAAGCTGACCTAGTGTTTTGTGGTGATAGGCTAAACCATGACGATCTACCAGTTCAATAAAGTCATGTTGGGTATAACGACTTAAACATGATTTAACAAAATGAGGGTTGCCACACAAATAATTACTAGGGCTGGCATTTTCGTTGGTGAAGTTACAGCGCCCACCGCCACTAATGAGTATTTTTCGACCTGGCTTTTTGCCCATATCAAGTACTGTAACACTACGGCCACGATATCCTGCTTGCGCTGCACACATTAAGCCTGCTGCTCCCGCACCTATTACTATCACATCTACTTGGGTCATTTATTTATCTCATTAATTTTTTTTGATTATAACAAAATTTATGCACCGGCTGGACATCGAATTGATTATTTTCAATTGCACAACAAATAAAAATAAAAGTATTAATACTCAAATTTAAAACTAGTTACTTATGCTTATATTTATAAATATAAAAAGTACAAAGTAACTACAAACCCGCTAATAACAAGGTTATAACCAAATGAAAGAAGCTAATAAGTAATTAATCTTTCAATTAATTTAACAGATCATTTACCTTTGTACCCACTTCGTGGATTTGTGCCACGAAATAATAAATAAAAACTAAGGATAATCATGACAACAGGTAAATCATTTAAAAAGTGTGCAATAGCCTTTACTATCAGCTCACTATTTGCTGCAACATCGAGTATTGCAACTCCTGCACAAGCAATTGCACCATCAATGGCAGAAACAACAGCTAAATTACAAAATCAAACTGGTTTTGAAACACAATTCATTATTAAATATAAAAATAACACTAATGATTTAGCTAGCTTTGCAGCTACAGACACAGATGTAAGCCAATCGAATATGCAAAATAAAGCGCAGAGCTTTGTTAAAAATTACACCTCTAAAAAAGGCAAAGTAAAAGCGAAGTATATTCGTGCCATGGCACTTAATAATCACCATGTAATGCGTGCAAGTAAAAAGCTAAATGCACAAGAAGCACAGCAATTTATGCAAGAAATGCTTGAATCTGGCAATGTTGAATACATTGAAGTCGATCAAATGCTGCAACCATTTGCAACGCCTAATGATCCACGATTTGACGACCAATGGCATTATTATGAACAAGCTGGCGGCTTAAACTTACCTACAGCGTGGGATACAGCCACTGGTAGCGGTGTTGTTGTTGCTGTACTCGATACAGGCTATCGCCCTCATGTTGATTTAAACGCTAATATTTTACCCGGTTACGATATGATCTCGAATTTATCGGTGGCTAATGATGGCAATGGTCGCGATAGCGATGCCCGCGATCCGGGCGATGCGGTTGCTGCCAATGAATGTGGTACTAACGGTGCACAAAACTCTAGCTGGCACGGCACACATGTAGCGGGTACTGTTGCTGCAGTTACTAATAATGGTGAGGGTGTTGCTGGGGTTGCTTACGGCGCCAAAGTAGTGCCTGTACGTGTACTAGGTAAGTGCGGTGGTTTAACCTCTGATATTGCTGATGGTATTATTTGGGCTTCTGGTGGCAATGTATCTGGGCTACCGGCAAATGCCAATCCTGCAGATGTAATAAATATGAGCTTAGGGGGTAGTGGCTCATGTAGCTCTACAACACAAAGTGCTATTAACACCGCACGTAATAACGGCACAGTAGTGGTAATTGCTGCTGGTAACGATAACGATAACTCAGCAAACTATAACCCAGGCAACTGTAATGGCGTGGTAAATGTAGCCTCGGTTGGCCGTAATGGCGGTCGTGCTTATTACTCTAATTACGGTAGTAATATTGATGTTGCCGCACCGGGTGGTGCGCAAAGTTTTGCTAACGATTCTGAAGGTGTTTTATCCACTTATAACGCCGGTTCGTCAACCCCTTCTAGTGATAGCTACGGTTTTTCGCAGGGTACATCAATGGCAGCCCCCCATGTTGCTGGCGTAGCGGCACTGATAAAACAAGCAAAGCCGAATGCTACTCCCGATGAAATCGAAAATATTTTAAAAACAACCACCCGCTCGTTCCCAGCCACATGTACTAGCTGTGGTACCGGTATTGTTGATGCAGCAGCTGCCGTAGCTGCTGCAAGTGGTGGCACTGCACCACCACCAAGTGGTAATGAACTTCTTGATGGCGAAACTCAAACCGGTTTAAGCGGCGCAACTAACTCTGAAACATTTTATACAATGACAGTGCCCAGTGGCGCAACTAATGTCACTTTCACTATGAGTGGAGGCACTGGTGATGCCGATTTATACGTGCGCTCTGGCAGTAAGCCAACAACCTCTACCTACGATTGCCGCCCTTACAAAAGTGGTAACAACGAAGAGTGCTCAATCGATAACCCTACATCAGGTACGTATCATGTGATGCTACGAGGTTATTCTGCCTATTCTGGGATCAGCTTAACTGGTAATATTACAGCAGCTTCGGGCGGGGGCTCAGGCACACCTCAAGCTGGTGGTGGCACTGTAAGCGATGTGAGTGCTAATGCAGGTCAATGGAAGCATTACACACTAGACGTGCCAGCAGGTATGGCTACATTTACAGTAACAACAAGCGGTGGCACAGGCGATGCTGATTTGTTTGTTAAGTTTGGCAGTCAGCCCACGACATCGAGTTACGATTGTCGTCCATATAAAAATGGTAATGCCGAAACCTGTACTTTCTCAAGCCCACAAGCGGGTACGTGGCACTTAAGTGTTAACGCGTATAAAACCTTCTCGGGCTTAACAATTAGCGGGCAATATCAGCCTTAATAAGCAATAATTGCAAAAAGCCGATGTTGCATCAACATCGGCTTTTGTATTTTCAAATCGCTAATTTATTCTATAGCTTTTCTAAAACAGCAGCAGCACGACTAACCACAAATTCTTTTTCTTGCTCTACAAATAAACCGGTTACTACACTATTTTCCACGATCATTGCGTAACGCTTTGAACGCACACCGCCAAACCCTGCCGTATTCATATCAAGGCCTAATGCTTTGGTAAAGCTCGCATCGCCGTCTGCCAGCATGGCTATTTCTTGTGTATTTTGTGATGCCCCCCATGCTTTCATAACAAACGCATCGTTTACCGATACACAATAAATTGCATCAACGCCCTTTGCTTTTATTTTATCTGCCAGAGTAATAAACTCAGGTAAGTGTGCATTTGAACAGGTAGGTGTAAACGCACCGGGGACTGCAAACAATACAACTTTTTTATCTGCAAATAATTCACTGTTAGTCAGTGTTTGCATACCATCGTCGGTTAACTGACTTAGCGTAACCGAGGGAATAGTTTGACCTTGTACAATCATTATAAATCCTTCATTTTATAAAATAAAACCAGTATACAGCTTAGCACATAGAATTTAGAGCATGATATAAGATGAGCGCTAAAGCTAATTTATTACAACCCCAGGCCCCCTTTAATCGAATGAATTTGTTGTTGTAGCTGATGTCGTATATCATCCACCAACGAGCTCGACTCACTTACTTGCCCCTTCATTTCAGCCATTGACTGACTAAAGTTATCTAATAAATTGCTTTGCTGCTTAGCAAGCTTCATCGCCTCAAACGCTACTTTATTAGCATTTTTTGCATTACTTGCCACCGCTTCCGAATTTAACTTAAGTTCTTGGGCATTTTGCGTTTGCGATTGAGCACCTTGGGTTAATGCTGTTATTTGCGTAGCAACTAGCCGTGAGTTTTCACTCAGTATGGTGAGCTGCCCATTTATCTCGCTCAGCGAGCCTTGCGTTTGCAGTGCCAATTGCCTAACTTCATCAGCCACTACTGCAAAGCCGCGACCATGCTCACCTGCCCTAGCTGATTCTATTGCTGCATTTAGCGCAAGTAAGTTGGTTTGATCTGCAATATTACGTATTACTTCTATAATTTTACTTACGCCTTCAACACCATTAAGTAGCTCTTGTAAGCTTTGTATACTGCGTTCAACCCGTGCCTGTGTATCGGCACTCGCACTTAACATACTTTGCGCAAATCCTAAGCTTTGTTCCATGGCACTAAAGGTACTTTGTGCGTTATCAGCTACTTGTGTATTAATATCATTAACTTGCTCTCCAATCTGCTGAATATCGGTTAGTAAATACTGATTCTGTTCCACTTGCCCATAACTCGTAGTAGTTTGTTGCTCAATCGTCTGTAAGTGTTTACTCATTTGCTGCATAAAAGCATTCACTACTTTTAGCATTTGCGCTCGCTCTTGTGCTTCTATGCGCTGGCGTTCAATTAACTGATTAAAGTATTGGGCTATTTCCCCTACCTCTGTTTTTGGATTGCTACTGACAATATTTTTAAACTCATTCGTTTCAATTAAAAATGCAAACCCGTCGCGCAACCGTCGAAGAGGATTAAGTACCAGATTACGCTGAACAATATAAACACCGCCAGCAAGTATAACGAGTCCACTAATAGCAACACAAAACACCCAAAATACTTGCTGCTTTAAATTATCTTGTTGTGTTTTTAGTGCTTGCTCTGCATTTATCACTGTTTTAGATAAATTACTAAGCTGCGTGCGCAATTCATCGGCCCCCGTCTGTCGTTGTTGTGCCTGAGTTAATGTACTGGTTAAATCCCGAGGATAGCGATTTGGCCAACTACTTAATTCTGATTTAATATCAGTGGCTAAATCTTCACTTTGCTCGTCAATAAATAAACTATACTCATCTACTTTATCCATCACACCTAAGTTTGGTAGCTGCTCTATTTTTGCTGCTAATACATTTAAATTTTTCACGCTTTGTTGCAAACTCTGCTCTACACTCTGCTGATAATCTAGCACCAGTTGATAACTAAATAATGATAAGTTAATCACTTCACTATAATACTCATTGGCCAATTTATAATAACTAAGCGTGTTGTTACTATTATCCGAAGCTGAGCGCGCATAATTAATTAACGAGGATGCCGAACCAGCCATTTGCCTTAGCGCATTATCAAGTAAAGCCGTTTCGTTACCAGAGAGCTTACCCAAGGCTCTATATTTACCGTTTATATCATTATTTAGAGTAATTAACTGCTCAGTAAGTTGTGATTTAAGAGCTGCTGGTAATAGCGTTAACTGTTTTTGCTCTACTTGCGAGATTAAACTTGAGGCTTGTGTTAAGTATTGGCTATCGCCTTGTGCTAAGTAATTACTTAGATAGCTCGCTAGATCAACCATAATCGTATTTTTAAGCTGTCTATATGCACCGTCTTGCTGCTCTAGTTTAAGTAAAGTTTGACTGGCCCAAAGTAGAGTCATAGCTAATAAAACACTTGCGAGAGTTAACAAAACAGCCAGTAAGCGGGTAAATGTAGAGGCGCGCATAAATAAATCCCTAAAATCATATGCGCGTAGAATATTGACTATTTATGACAGTTTAATGGCAAATACTAACAATCGTATTAAATTCATGAGCTGTCAAAGCAACAACAAGAATGTTAACCCAAATAAAAACAATGAGTTATTTTGTGTGGCTATTCCTAGGTTACTTTAACTTCAGCACCTATAGAGTCGGCTATAAGTTCATTTCAACACAATAAGTAAGTTAATAAGTAAAAAGGGTTATGTTTTTAATAAGGTTGGCGTTTGTGTTAAAAGGGGGGATTACAACACTAAAATAGTGCTGTGTTATATAAAATTATTTATAAAAATACAGGCGTAAAAAAACCACGTATAAAACGTGGTTTAATCGTATTTATTGTAAAATTAAAGACCTGCGCGCTCTTTAATTATCGCAATTAAGGGCGATCCTGAATGACCGTTCGATTCAGCCCATGATACATCAGCGCCATCTTCTAGTGAGCTTTTAGATAGGTTTTTAACTATATATTCGCCACTATCTAGTGCGTTACTTGCCACTGCATGTCGTAATAAATTATTACCATTACAAAATACTGCGTCGTATATATTACGAACTTTCACTCGTGCGCTTTTAAGCTTACTACGTAAACGATTTTTATCATCCGCTGCAATATACTCACAGATAGAAATCGCTAACTGATCATCTGCTTGTGCAGGGGCAGTATATACAAACGAACCGGCTGCAAGCGCAGTAATAACAACTAGCTTTGATAACTTAATCATGGAAAACCCTTTTTATAATACTTTATTCCTATTGGATTAGTTAATATTGTACCAATATGCTCAGTATTTCGCAATAATGTTAAGGGTTTTTATATAAAGTTACAAACTTATGACTATATTGATTTTTTTCATCCGCAGCCATTTGTATTTCATCTTTAACCTGCCAGGTTGCCACTTTTTCGTAATCAGGAAACTGAGTGTCACCTTCAACATCTAAGTCTATAAAGGTTAAATAAAGTCTTTGTGCACTTTCTAAAAATTGTTGATAAATATTTCCACCACCAATGATCATCACCTCTTCCACATCAGCAACTAAATTTAACGCGGCCTCTGGCGTTGTAACAATTTCTATTCCAGTTGCTTGATACTGGCTATTACGGGTAATAATAATATTACGACGCCCAGGTAAAGGCCGTCCAATAGACTCAAATGTTTTGCGCCCCATAATCACAGGTTTACCTGTGGTTACTTTTTTAAAATGCTGTAAGTCTCCAGGTAAATGCCAAGGCATTGTATTATTAAGGCCAATTACACGGTTATTTGCCATTGCAGCAATCATTGAAATTATCACACTAATTATCCAGTATTTATTATTAAACAAAGAAAAAGGAGCATAAGCTCCTTTTATATGTAATTAATTATAATTAACGCTCGTACACAACTTCTACGTCGTAATCATCTTCATTCCACTCATCCCAATCATCATCATCGTCGCTCTTTTTAGCGGCTTTTTGATGATAGGTGTCCCACTTAAACTCAACCTCTTCGTCTATAGTTTCAACGAATTTCTCTTTTGGCATGCTTTCAAGCAATGTCATTACGTCATGAATTAGTGGTTGAGTATTTGATTTATTAATAGCAGAAATACTGTAAATATTTTCAGTTTCGCCTAGCTCTTGTGCAATTTTTTCACATAAAGCTTTTGCTTCGTCAGCTGGTAATAAATCTATTTTATTAAATACCAACCAGCGCGGTTTTTCTGCTAATTTAGGGCTGTACTGATGTAACTCATTAACAATCGCAAATGCATTATCAACTGGATTTGAGCCATCAACTGGCATTACATCAATAATATGCAGTAATATTCTACAGCGCTCTAGGTGTTTCAAAAATTGAATACCTAAACCAGCACCATCCGATGCGCCTTCAATTAAGCCTGGTATATCAGCGATAACAAATGATTTATTAGCTTCAGGACGTACCACACCTAAATTTGGAATAAGCGTCGTAAATGGGTAATCTGCTACTTTTGGTTTTGCTGCCGATACACTACGGATAAAGGTAGACTTACCTGCATTTGGCAAACCTAATAAGCCTACATCTGCTAGTAACAATAACTCTAGTTTAAGGTTGCGTACTTCGCCTTCTGTCCCTAAGGTTTTTTGACGCGGAGCACGGTTTGTACTTGATTTAAAACGCGCATTTCCTAAGCCATGGAAACCGCCTTTTGCCACCAAAATCTTTTGGCCATGTTGGGTTAAATCCCCTAATCCCTCTTGCGTATCAACGTCCATAATACGTGTACCTACAGGCACCATAATAATTAAATCGTCAGACTTTTTACCAGTACAGTTACGGCTGCGGCCATTAGTACCGCGATCTGCTCTATGGAAGCGTTCAAATTGGTAATCAATTAAGGTATTTAAGTTTTCATCCGCTTGTAGATAAACACTACCACCGTCACCACCGTCACCACCGTCAGGCCCACCTTCTGGGATATATTTTTCACGACGGAAAGACACGATACCGGCGCCACCGTCTCCAGCTTCTACGCGAATTTCTACTTCATCTACAAACTTCATGATTACTCACTTTAGGGATTGGCTTGTTAATAACACTATTATATACCCAAGCCAACTTAATACCAATTGGCATAAATATTTGAACCATTTTACGAATTAGATCGCTCTATAACTTCGTTAAAGAGCCCGCTACTTAAACCCATAGGTATAATTGCAGGCTTGGGTATATATTGTAAAATAATGAAAACAAAAAACCCCGCAAAGGCGGGGTTTTTTAACTATCTTACTGATTACTCAGTTACGATAGTTACGTATTTACGGTTTAAAGGACCTTTTTGTTCAAACTGAACTTTACCATCTGCTTTTGCGAAGATAGTGTGGTCTTTACCGATACCTACGTTTGTACCAGGGTGGAAACGAGTTCCACGCTGACGAACAATGATGCTACCCGCTAGAACTGATTCGCCACCAAAACGCTTAACACCTAGGCGTTTGCTTTCTGAATCACGACCGTTACGAGTACTACCAGCTGCTTTTTTATGTGCCATTTCTAAGTACCTCTAATTAAGCGCTAATGCCAGTGATTTTAACTTCTGTGAACCATTGACGATGGCCCATTTGCTTACGAGAATGCTTACGGCGTCTAAATTTAACAACCTTAATCTTCTCACCGCGACCATGTGAAACAACCTCAGCTGTTATCTTACCACCGTTTACGAACGGTACACCAATCTCGATTTTCTCACCATCAGCAACTAAAAGTACTGAATCAAATTCTACTGCTGCACCAGTTTCAACGTCTAATTTTTCAAGACGAATCGTTTGACCTTCAGTCACACGATGCTGTTTACCACCACTTTGGAAAACCGCGTACATAATTAACTCCGTCTGTG
Source organism: Pseudoalteromonas sp. MIP2626 (assembly GCF_013414205.1). Taxonomy (NCBI): domain Bacteria; kingdom Pseudomonadati; phylum Pseudomonadota; class Gammaproteobacteria; order Alteromonadales; family Pseudoalteromonadaceae; genus Pseudoalteromonas; species Pseudoalteromonas sp. MIP2626. The sequence continues at coordinate 29,624 of NZ_JAATTW010000003.1, read as the reverse complement.
CGCCCTCAAATCGACGCAACTAAAATATTCTTCGATAGGGCGCGAAGTTTACGCTACGGCGTAATAACTAGCAAGCCTATTTTGTAATTAAAATGAATAAAAAGTAGCTGCATTGAGAGCAATTCAATATTTCCCCTATTTTATATTAAATAGCCCTTTTGCCAAGCGCTTTTTCACGATTAGTGAAAATAATTTGCCTTAGCTAAACACACACTACAACGGATAATAAATAAACATAAATTACAGCACACTTTGTACGCTAATTAATCAGCTATCTCTCGTATTTAAGTGCTAATTAGCGATGTTAACCGTGTTTTTTCAGGGAATCGTCACAAAATATCGAGCTAGTGCTTTTTTTGTTGTACAATCTGCGCCGTTCACACATAAAAATTGGCTCGGAGATCAATGGATATAAAAGCTATCCAGGCGTTAATCGAAAACGATATGAATGACGTCAATCAACTTATACATGCGCAAATGCGCTCAGATGTGGCGTTAGTTAACCAACTTGGCTTGTATATTGTAAACAGTGGCGGCAAGCGCGTGCGCCCAATGTTGGCAATACTAGCGGCCAGAGCATTGGGTTATCAGGGTAAAGATCATATTACACTTGCAACTATTGTTGAGTTTATTCATACCGCAACACTATTACATGATGATGTTGTTGATGAATCTAACTTACGCCGAGGCACGCCTACAGCAAATGCTGAGTTTGGTAATGCTGCCAGCGTATTAGTGGGCGACTTTATTTACACTCGTTCATTTCAGCTTATGGTTGGCCTTGGTAAAATGCAGGTAATGCAAGTGCTTGCAGATGCAACTAACATTATTGCTGAAGGTGAAGTATTACAGTTAATGAACTGTAATGACCCCGACACCACTGAAGCGAGTTATATGCAGGTTATTTACTCTAAAACCGCTAAGCTATTTGAAGCCGCGACAGGCCTTGCGGCCATTATTACTGAGCAAAACCAAGCTACGCTTGATGCGCTTAACCTATACGGCATGCATTTAGGTACTGCGTTTCAGCTCGTTGATGACGTACTTGATTACAACGCAGATGCAGATCAATTAGGTAAAAATATTGGTGATGATTTAGCCGAAGGGAAACCAACTCTGCCGCTTATTTATGCAATGCAACATGGTAATGAGCAGCAAACACAGCTGATCCGTGACGCTATAGAGCACAGTAATGGCATGGATCATCTTGAAGAAATTTTAGCGGCACTTAAACAAACCAATGCGCTTGAATTTACGATGCAAAAGGCCGAACTTGAAGCCGACAAAGCCATTGCTTGCTTAGACTTTTTAGCTGAGTCTGAATATAAACAAGCACTTGTGAGCCTTGCCCGTATTGCAGTTGATCGCGATCACTAACTTTACTGCCTTTATGTGTAGCTAACCTGGGTGCAGGTTAGCTAAATTCCGAGCAATAAAAAAGCCTGCAAACGCAGGCTTTTTTGTCACTTGATTTTGGCTATTACGCCATGAAATCAACACCTTCTTTGATGTCTTTTTTCAGTGTTTCAAGCATGTCATTTTTTGCTTTTGTTTCAAATGCGCTTAGTTCGCCGTAAGAAAGAATTTCTTCTACGCCGTTTTTACCTAAACGTACTGGGTGTGCAAAGTACTCCGCATCGCCATTTTCAACAGCAACGTACGCGTAATCTACAACGTCTTCACCTTGTAGGCCTTTAACTAAAGACATACAAAAACGAGCTGCTGCTGCACCCATTGATAAAGTAGCTGAACCGCCACCCGCTTTAGCATTTACAACTTCAGTACCCGCATTTTGGATACGTGGAGTAAGTGCTGCAACTTCTTCATCTGTAAAGCTCACGCCTTCAACTTGAGAAAGTAGAGGTAAAATAGTAGTACCTGAGTGGCCACCGATTACAGGAACTTTAACAGTTGCTACGTCTACGCCTTTAAGTTCAGCAACAAATGCTTCTGAACGAATAACGTCAAGCGTAGTAATACCGAATACGCGTTTAGCGTCGTAAGTACCAGCTTTTTTAAATACTTCAGCAACAATTGGTACAGTGCCGTTTACTGGGTTAGTAATAATACCTACTAACGCTTTAGGACAACTTGCAACTATGCCTTCTGCTAACGTTTTGATGATGCCAGCATTTACATTAAATAAATCTGCACGATCCATACCTGGCTTACGTGGCATGCCAGCAGGAATAAGTACGATATCAGCATCTTTAAGCGCTTCATTTAACGCATCAGCGCCAAAGCCAGCTACTTTAACCGCTGTAGGGATATGAGATAGATCAACCGCAACACCTGGAACTACTGGTGCAACATCATATAGTGATAATTCAGAACCAGCTGGTAAGCCTGTTTTTAATAATAAAGACAACGCTTGACCGATACCGCCTGCAGCACCTAATACAGCAACTTTCATTGGAATTCTCCGTGATTTGAGGTAGGAAATATTTATGGCTCTAAGATAAAGAAATTAGCGACTAAAAACAAATTTATCCTGCCTATTTTCGTAATATTTTAGACCATAGTTGTAAAAACATTTGGCCTGAATACAGTAAACTGGCAAGTTAAATAAACAACTGCTGCATAATTATTCGTTTTTGTGTAGAATTTGCGGCATGGATAATAAAAAGCAAATAAAAACTATGCAACCACAAGACAAACAGGAAGCGTTAGTAAAAGCATTTAAAGCGCTTTTAAAAGAAGAAAACTTTGGTTCTCAAGGCGATATAGTAGATTCGTTAAAAGAGCAAGGTTTTGACAATATAAGCCAAAGTAAAGTGTCGCGCATGCTTAGTAAGTTTGGCGCGGTACGAACGCGCAATGCCAAACAAGAAATGGTGTATTGCTTGCCAGCAGAAATGGGCGTACCCACAGCAAAAAGCCCGCTGCGCCAGCTTGTTATTGATATAATGCATAACGAAATGATGATTATTATCCGTACCAGTCCAGGCGCGGCTCAGCTTATTGCGCGTTTACTTGACTCATTAGGTAAAGCCGATGGCGTGTTAGGTACTATAGCTGGCGACGACACTATTTTTATTGCCCCAGCTAAAATATCTGAAATAGACTTAACCCTAGAGCGGGTACGTATTTTATTTGATACGGTTTAGTATTTAAAACATGCGTTATAACTGTTTTAAAAACCCAACTGACGGTGCAAAAAACGCAGACCCCATATCGGCTTGAGTAAAATCAAGCCAATGATCATAGCACTCCCCCTCACCTAAACGACTTTTTAATACCTGTTCAAATGCGGTTCCACTGGCCGAGCAAGTAATTGACAGCATTCCTTGCTCGTAAACATCGCCATAAGGCATGCCTTGATTAAGTAATATTGGCTGGCCTTGCTCATCTTTTAATTCACTGCGTTGTGCATGGCTGGTTTCAAGCGCTGGGGCTATAAGAGTGTTGTCTAAGCGAGTGCGGCCTATTATTTGCTCTTGCTCATCTAGCGATAGATGCTGCCATACGCTTAGATCGTGCTTATAACGTTGCACATGAATATAACTGCCTTGATCCTCAAAGCTACCTGGTTTATTTATTAACGCCGTTGCCCGCTTTTGTCGGCCATGCGGCATTTTGCCACCATAAATAAAACCATTGAAATCGCGACCATCTAAAAATCTAAAATTACGAATTTGTTCCACCAGCTCTACGTCTGGTGCAAATAACTTTAAAATTTGCAGTGCAAATAAATGATTGACGTCTTCGCGGTCTGAACGTATTTGCACAAACAAATCACACGGCTGCACGCTCATTGCGTGTTCATTATGATTTATATTAGGAAAGCTTTGTAGTTCACTGGGGATATACTCTGGCAAAATATGCGGCCAATACTGTGCACCAATAGCCACCATACAAGAAAGCATAGATTCAGAAAACTGATCGCTAAACTCTTCCTCAATAGCGCTTACTTGCTTGAGCTTTGTACGTAATGACTCATCTTGGCCATCAAACACATTAAAAAATAAATGCAAACCGTGTAAGTTTGCTTCAGCACAAATCCCTGATTGCGCTTGTGCCATTGTTATTCCTTAGCTTATAAATAGATAAACACAGCGAATAACAAATTAATTTATGATTCGAAAAAATTCACCGTGTGGGGTTTTATTTTTATTATAACCTGCTCATTTTGAACAAATGACTGGCCATATTGCGCTGCAACTTCTATTTCTTGTTGTGCAATAACTACAGTGTAAACATAAGCCGAACCAATAAAACGACTGCTTAATATGGTGGCGCGTTCACTATGGCTATCTTTTTTATTGTCGCTCATTAGCTCTATTTGATGAGGACGCACATATATTTTTCCTATATTAGCCTGATGCTGGTGCGCAATAACCGACTCAACTAGGCCAAAAGCGGTTTTATATTCAGTTGCTGTTAACACTTCTGCGCTTAAGTATATGCCCTGACCCAGAAACTCTGCAACCTCCTTTGAGCTTGGTTTAGCAAAAAGCTGTTCTGGGGTGCCCTGTTGAGCTATTTTACCCTGGTGCATAATAGCCAGCGTGTCTGCAAATGCAAAAGCCTCTTCCTTTGAGTGGGTAACAAATACTGCCGACACTTGTTGAGTTTTAATTATGCGGCGAATATCGGCAATTAATTCAAAGCGTACTTGAGTGTCTATATTCGAAAACGGCTCATCAAGTAATAGTAAACTTGGTTTGTAAGCAAGTGCACGCGCAATCGCCACGCGCTGTTGTTGCCCACCCGATAACTGATGCGGATACCTGTCGGCGCAGCCAACTAAATGCACCAGCTTAAGCATTTCATCAACGCGCTGTTGCTTTTGCTCTTTACTCATTTTACTTAAGCCAAAAGCAATATTATGTGCCACGGTTAAATGCGGGAATAACGCATAATCTTGAAACATCATGCCAATATTACGATGCTCTGGCGAGATAAATGTATTGGCGTTACTCACCAGCTTACCATCGATAAACACGCTTCCTTGTTGCGTTTCTATTAGCCCTGCAATTGCTTTTAAGGTGGTGGTTTTACCACAACCACTGGCACCTAACAAACACACTATTTCGTTTTTACCTATGGTTAAATTTAGCTCGTGAATAACCTTAGTACCATTATATTGATAGCTCACGCCTTGTAAAATCAAACTACTCATTTAACTACGTTGCTCCATAGAACGGTTAATAAAATACAGAGGGATAAATCCAACCAGCACAATAAATAATGCCGATATAGAAGCCAGCTCTAATTGCTCATCACTCACATACTGAAACACATGCGTAGCTAAGCTTTCAAAATTAAACGGCCTAAGTAACAAAGCCGTAGGTAGCTCTTTCATGCATTCAATAAACACCAGCAAAGCCGCAGTAAGCAACCCGCGTCTAAGTAGGGGTAAATGCACCAAACGTAACGTATGGCCTTGGCTTTTGCCCATAGATTGGCTAGCCATGTCGAGAGAGGGGCTAATGCGTAAAAAGCTCGACTCAATCGCGCCATGTGCTACTGCGTAAAAACGCACTACATAAGCAAAAATAATGGTAAATACACTGCCAGTGAGTAACAAGCCTATATTTAAGTCGTATGGCTCAAGCACACGGTTTACCGTATTTTCTAACAGCGTAAGCGGTAATAGCACCGCAATAGCCAGTACTGTTCCTGGTAAAGCGTAGCCGGTGCTAGCTAATCGCCCCGGAATAAGTGGATAATTTTGCTTGGCTATACGTTGATAAAACACCACTAATACACTAAGTAACAGCGTTACTACGCTTACTACTATAGCTACCTTTAAACTTTGCCACGCATAGCTAAAAAACTCACTACTCCATGCTTGATCAAAATAAACAATGGCGTACTTTATTAACACAGCGATAGGTATAACAAAGGCAACAATTAAAATCACACTGCAAAATAGCGTTGCCAGCCAAGCCGACTTGCCTTTTAATATATAAAGCGCTTCACTATTTATACCCGACTGACGCTCAAACACCGCTTGATTACGGCGACTAAAGCGCTCCGCCATTAAGGCTAAAAACAATAGTAATAACATCACGCCCGATATTTTAGCTGCAGCGGTTAACGAGTAATAACCAAACCAAGTATCGTATACGGCAGTGGTTAAGGTGCTTACAGCAAAGTAGCTTACTGTGGCAAAGTCAGCCATGGTTTCCATACTAATTAGCGCTAGCGCAGCTACAATTGCGCCGCGCGATAACACTAAGCTCACCCTAAAAAAGCTCTGCCACGACGACAGCCCCATTAACTGGCTAGCCTGTACTAACTTAAAAGACTGCTCACGCAAGGCTGTTTTAAAAATTAAATATAAATAGGGATAAAGCACCAGTGCAAGCATTACAATAGCGCCGGGCAAAGTGCGTATATCAAAAAACCAGTAATCATCCGGCGATTGCCACCCAAACCAGTCTCTGAGAGTATTTTGTACTGGGCCTGCGTAATCAAGCAAGTCGGTATAAACATAGGCAATAATATAGGTAGGCATAGCCAGTGGCAGCATTAACGCCCATTCAAACTGTTTTTTACCCGGGAACTGGCAATAAGCGGTTAGCCAGCCAAGTGGTAAGGCAATAGCACAGCTTAGTACACACACACCTAAAATAAGTAATACGGTATTAGAAATGTAATCCCACAGCACTGTATCCCAAAGATGCGAAAACACCTCTGAGTTACCTTGTAGAGATTCAAATAGCAGAAAAAACAATGGGGTCGACAGTAATAATCCTGTCGACCATGCAAAAAGCTGCCATTTAGACAGCTGAAATTTATAAGTCATTTACAGATCGAATTTCACCTCATCAATTAGCCTTAACGCTAACGGACGATATTTACTAATTTCATCAAGTGGTAAGCTATCTTCTTTAAAGCTTCCCCAAGATGCAACTAAACTTGATAATTCTACGCCTGGCTTAACCGGATATTCCATATTAATTGAAGCGTACATGTTTTGCGCTTTATTGTCGGTCATATACTCTAGGAGTTTCAAGGCATTTTCAGGGTTTTTAGCGTATTTTGTAATAACTGCACCCGACACATTTATATGCGAGCCGCGATTGATTTGGTTCGGAAAGTTAATATTTACCGCTTGTGCCCATTCTTTTTGGGTTTCATCTTGCAGCATTTTACCTAAATAGTAACTATTGCCAAATGCAAGATCGCACAAACCTTCTTTCACTGCTTTTACTTGCGCTCTATCGTTACCTTGTGGTTTACGCGCTAAATTTGCTTTAACTCCCTCAAGCCATACTTTGGTATCTGCTTCACCATGGTGTGCAATCATTGATGCAACTAAACCCAAATTATACGGATGTTTACCAGAGCGAGTACATATTTGCCCTTTATATTTTGGATCGGCCAAATCTTCATAAGTCAGTTCAGGTAGCGCGCCCACACGCTCTTTTGACGAATAAACATTACGTACTCGCTTAGTAAGTGCCACCCACTGGCCGTCGCCATCACGAAATGCCGCAGGCACATTGTTATTAATTGCTTCGCTACTAATAGTTTGCGTTAAATCTAAATCTTCAAGTTGGATTAAGGCGCTAAAATTAGACGTTAATACTAAATCGGCTTTGCTGTGTTTACCTTCGCGCTTAACGCGCTCTATTAAGCCTTTATTAGCAAACACTACATTTGTTTTAATACCAGTTTGTTTGGTAAAGTCATCTAAAATTGGTTTTATTAAAAAAGGCTGTCGAAAAGAATAAATATTAACGGACTCAGTTGCAAAAACGGGTGCCGACACAGCCAAACCAACTACAATTGCGAATACTTTTTTCATATTTCCCACCTGAATAATAACTATTATCAATAATTCTACCGTGCCTTACCCAAAAGTGCACACTTTATATAATCTGATCCTGTTAAAATCGCTAAAATAGAAAACCAACGTAAGACATATCCTACAAACGTGACAGCCAATGATGAAAACACAACATGAAAAACCATAACAAACAAAGTAACCAATTGTTTTAATTAAAGTAAATTATTTTAACTATTACGACTATAGCAATTAATTAGCAACCTATACTTCTTTAAAATATCGTACCGCCTATAATTAACTTAACAACCAAGCAGTGATGCTTAACGAGTAAATGGAAACGGACAACTTACTCGACCAACCAATGATTTAGGTTACTAATACAAAACGGATTTTAGGACAGGCTCTAGGAGAGCAGCACAATGGAATGTCTTAAAGGATAGCATCTGGATGATGCGTAAAGGATAGCAACAAAGGATTTACGTTGTTTTACAGGATGTTGAGGAAATAAAGGATACAGGCAGGAGCGCCTACATTACATAGAACTAAAAAGTAATATTGTAATAACAAGGATTTGTAAGAATTTGGAGTTGATTAAGTTCAATTGCAGGATGCAGAAAATTAGAAGATTCCGCAAGCGCGCCTAGAGATAGAGCGCGCTTTTCTTTGCCTAAAATAAATTGCTCAATGTATTTGTACAGCGCCTTGAAGTTGTTTTACTGCAAGCCGCCAAGAGCATATAAACGGTTTAAATTTTAATACACACGTATTTTTCTTCTAGGTACTCATTTAACCCTTGGTGCCCCCCTTCACGGCCAAGGCCCGATTGCTTAACACCACCAAATGGCGCTACAGGGTTAGAAATAACGCCTTCGTTTACACCAATCATGCCAAACTCAAGACCTTCGCTAATGCGATAAACCTGCTTAATATTTTGGCTGTAAAAATAAGCGGCTAAGCCGTAAGGTACGTCGTTTGCTAGAGTAAGTACTTCGCTTTCATCATCAAAAGGAATAATTGTTAATACTGGACCAAATACTTCTTCATGGTAAATATCCATGTCGGTAGTGACGTTATTTACAATCAACGGGTTTTGAAAGCTGCCACCTAAATCACTGTTATCACCAATCAATACTGCCCCTTTATCTAGTGCGTCTTGTACTAGCTGCTGTACTTTTTCTTTTGCCTTAGGGTAAATAAGCGGGCCGATATCAACATCTGCTGTAAAGCCATTACCGACTTTTAAAGCAGCCACCTTAGGGGGTAGTTTATTTAGTACCGCATCAATAATATTACGCTGAATAAAGATACGGTTTGCAGCAACACAAGCTTGCCCACTATTTCTAAACTTAGCAGCCATTAACCCCTCAATAGCTGCATCGAGGTCTGCATTATCAAAAATAATGAAAGGTGCGTTTCCTCCAAGCTCCATAGAAGTGCGCTTAATAGTACCTGCGCATTGCGCTAATAACTGCTTGCCTACCCCCGTTGATCCGGTAAAAGTAAACTTACGCACTATCTCAGAGTCGGTTAGTATTTTTCCTACTTTTTTAGCATTTTGCGATACTAAGACGTTAAATGCCCCTTTTTCAAACCCTGCTTGATCGGCTAAATAAGCAAGTGCAATAGCGCATAATGGGGTGTGCTCTGAAGGTTTTAATATAAAACTACAACCGGCTGCATAGGCGGGGGCAACTTTACGCGTAATCATAGCAACAGGAAAATTCCATGGCGTGATCCCTGCAACAACTCCTACAGCCTGCTTAAAGCTGGTTAACCTATGGGTGTTGTCGGTAGCAGGTATAACATCGCCATAGCTGCGCTTAGCTTCCTCGGCAAACCATTTTATAAAGCCTGCGCCGTAATCTATTTCGCCCAATGCTTCTTTAAGTGGTTTACCTTGCTCTTTGGTCATTAACTCTGCAAGCGTTTGCTTGTGTTTTATAACTAGCTCATACCAGCGCATCAAGGTTTCGCTTCGCTGCGTAGCATTGGTTGCTTTTAATTTAACAAATGCGCTTTGAGCAGCAACTATTGCATTATTTACACCCTGCTGATCAATATCGCTTACATCAACAATGCTTTTTTCGGTAGCAGGATCATCAACACTAAAGTGTGTGTCTGTTTTATAAAATTCACCATTAATAAACGAGTCAGAAAAAATAAGATTACTCAAAATAAACCTCCAAATTACGTTTAAGGTGTTAGCTTTTAATGCGTGACATAGAGCCAAGGCTAACTTTTTATATAAATCTGCGCGAGGTAAACTCCCGCCTACCCTGCGGTGTACAAACAAAAAAGCCGCTGTATTAAACAGCGGCTTTTATTATATTAATCGTTAAAAGCTAGTGCTCTTCATTAACTATATTAACGTTATACTTAGGTATTTCAACCACTAGGTCTTCATCTCTAATAATAGCTTGGCAACCTAAGCGCGACTCTGGCTCTAAGCCCCATGCTTTATCAAGCATATCGTCTTCTAACTCGTCGCTTTCTTCTAGCGAATCAAAGCCTTCGCGGATCACTAAGTGGCACGTGGTACACGCACATGACTTTTCACATGCGTGAGCAATGCTAATGCCATTTTTAAGGGCAACATCAAGAACCGTTTGACCACTAGGTGCTTCAATTGCAGCGCCATCTGGACACAATTCTGGATGGGGAAGAAAAATAATTTGTGGCATTCTAATCTCTCTTAAATATTGTCTACTGACTGCCCAGTAAGAACTTTTTTAATTGATGCATCCATTCTGCGTGCGGCAAAATCGCTGCTGGCGTTATCCATTTTTTCAATCGCGGTTTTAATCTCGTTTGGTTGCTGCGCATTCTCACGCACTTTTACCAACTCTGCAATTTCAGCTCGTAAATATGCTAGTTGCGCTTCGTCAAGTAAACCACTGTCACTCGCAAGTGATGCCTCTAGTGCTTCAATTACACGTAGTGCTTCTACTTGTTGCTCTTTGAGCATACGCGCTTGCATATCGCCTTTAGCGTTGCTCATTGACTCTTTTAGCATATTAGAGACTTGGTCGTCTGATAAACCAAATGACGGTTTAACTTGAATATCTGCTTGTACGCCTGTCGATTTTTCCATTGCCGATACGCTAAGTAAACCATCGGCGTCTACTTTAAACGTAACCCGAATATGTGCAGCACCCGCAGTCATTGGCGGAATACCTTTTAAACTAAACTTAGCAAGAGAGCGACAATCGTCTACCAATTCGCGCTCACCTTGTAGTACGTGCAACGACATGGCTGTTTGGCCATCTTTAAAAGTAGTAAACTCTTGGGCACGTGCTACTGGAATAGTGGTATTACGTGGAATAATTTTTTCCACCAAGCCACCCATAGTTTCAAGACCTAGCGATAGTGGTAATACATCAAGTAACAACATATCTGAATCAGGTTTATTACCTATTAACACGTCTGCTTGCAACGCAGCGCCTAGCGCTACAACGCGATCGGGATCAATTGACGTTAATGCTTCTTTATTAAAAAACTCACTAACTTGGCTGCGTACTAATGGCATGCGAGTAGAGCCACCCACCATAATTACTTGCAGCACTTCTTCGTTCTCAATACCAGCATCTTTTACAGCACGGCGACAAGAACGAAGCGTTTTTTTAACGAGTGGTATCGCAAGCTCGTCAAGTTTTTCGCGGGTCACTTCAACCATGTGCTTCTCATCATCAAACTCAAGCCCAACATTAACAGTTGAGTATTGGCTTAATGCTTCTTTACAGGCTTTAGCTTTATTAATAAATAAGCGCAGTACCGCTGGAGATAAAGTGGTTACACCCGTTTGCTGCTTTAAGTAATCAACAATCAGTGAGTCAAAGTCATCGCCGCCTAGGCTTGAATCGCCACCGGTAGCTAATACTTCAAATACACCTTGGTGCAAGCGCAAAATTGATATATCGAAGGTGCCACCGCCTAAATCGTAAACAGCAATAATACCTTCTTGACCCGAGTCTAAACCATAAGCAACAGCGGCTGCCGTTGGCTCGTTTAATAATCGCAGTACGTTAATACCTGCAAGTTCAGCGGCATCTTTTGTACTTTGACGCTGAGCGTCATCAAAGTATGCCGGTACAGTAATAACTGCACCTAATATTTCTTGATTACCAAAGCTTTGTTCTGCACGGGCTTTTAATGCAGCTAAAATATGGCTAGATGCTTTAACTGGGCTGATTTTTCCAGCAGCTGTTTCTATGGCAAGTGCACCATCGTGCTGACAAAATTGATACGGTAGTTGCCCATAGCTTTGTTCTATTTCTGCTTGGGTTTTACCTAAAAAGCGCTTAACTGAAATTAGCGTATTAACGGGATCTTGCGTTGCTGATTTTACAGCTTCGCTGCCTACAGTGATCCCACCCGCCTGATAGCGCACTACCGAAGGAAGCATTGCTTCACCTAAGTCATCTGTTAAGGTGCGTGCTTCGCCACTTTGTACCGTGGCTACCAATGAGTTAGTTGTACCTAGGTCAATACCTATGGCTAGTTTATGTTCATGTGGTGCCGCGCTCTGCCCCGGCTCAGCAATTTGCAATAATGCCATAATATTTTTTAAACTCGCTTTACCTTGCTTTATAAATTAGCAAGTTAGGTGATTAGTCATCAAATAAACTGTCTTCAATACGCTCTAGTTCGTCACGTAGTTTATAAACAAATTTTAGTTTACGAACATTATCTGCAGCAGCTTGGTATTGCTGCTCGTCGTTACTTGCTAATTGCTGTGCAAGTTGTGCACTGTATTGTTCGTTAAGTTGCTTGATTTGCTTTTCAAAATTAGCGATTGCAGTGTCAGGATCGCTCGCTGACGTTAGCTCTTCTAACTCTTCGCGAAGTTCCATTTGCTGCATTAAAAATGCCGGATCTTGCAAGGTTTGTTGCTCAGCACGAATATCGACACCCAACTCACTTAACATATATTCGGCACGCTTTACTGGGTGCTTTAATATTTGTAGTGCGTCGTTAATTTCTGCGGCGCTTTGCACGGCCATTAATTTATCGCGACTGCTGGCGTTGGCATGGCGATCGGGGTGCACTGCACGCTGTAGCTCTAAGTAGTGCTTGTTAACTATTACTAAATCAATATTGTAGTCAACTGGTATTGCAAATAACTCAAAATAGCGCATAACTTCAACCAATAATATTCAGAAATTAATTTCAAAAATAACAAAGCCCTACGTTTATTGGCAGGGCTTGTTTTATACCCAAGTAACTTAGGTATTCAAAACACGTTTAAATTTAAACGGTAAAGCTTTCGCCACAACCACACTCGTCAGCTTGATTAGGGTTAGTAAATTTAAACCCTTCATTCAAGCCTTCTTTAGTGTAATCGAGCTGCGTGCCGTCAATGTAAACTAAGCTTTTAGCATCAACAATTAAGGTAACGCCTTTTGCTACAAATGTTTCGTCGTCGTCGTTTAGCTCGTCAACAAACTCAAGTACATAGGCAAGACCTGAACAGCCCGTCGTTTTAATGCCAACGCGCAGGCCTAAACCTTTACCGCGATTTGCTAAAAATGATTGTACGCGGTTTGCTGCCGCATCTGTCAATGTCACTGCCATGGAACTCTCTTACTTCGCTTGTTTACTTTTATAGTTTGCAATTGCTGCTTGAATTGCATCTTCGGCTAAAATTGAACAGTGAATTTTCACTGGTGGTAACTCTAGCTCTGCACTTATATCAGTATTTTTAATAGTCGCTGCTTGCTCTAGTGTTTTGCCTTTAACCCACTCTGTTACCAGTGAAGATGAAGCAATTGCACTACCACAACCATACGTTTTAAATTTTGCATCTTCGATAATACCATCGGCAGATACTTTAATTTGTAACTTCATTACGTCACCACATGCTGGTGCGCCTACCATACCCGTTGCCACTGACGGATCATTTTTGTCTAAAACACCTACGTTACGTGGGTTTTCTACGTGGTCGATTACTTTATCACTGTAAGCCATAATTCTATCCTCACTACCTGCTAGGTATGTACTCGCACTATTATTAGTGGTGAGCCCATTCAACTGAATCTAAATCAATACCTTCTTGATGCATCTCCCAAAGTGGAGACATTTCACGTAGGCGACCGATAGAGTTTTTCATTAACTCAACGGTGTAATCAATCTCTTCTTCGGTGGTAAAACGACCAATACTAAAACGAATTGAGCTATGTGCTAATTCGTCGTTACGGCCAAGTGCACGTAAAACATAAGAAGGCTCTAAGCTTGCTGACGTACAGGCTGAACCTGACGATACTGCAATGTCTTTTACTGCCATTAGTAACGACTCACCTTCAACAAAGTTAAAGCTGATATTTACAATGCCTGGTACTGATTGGTCTTGTGTACCGTTAAAGTACACTTCTTCCATATCACTCATAATACCGTCAATTAAGCGCTTACGTAGGGCGCTTATATGTGCATGGTCTTTTTCGAAATCTTGCTTAGCAACTCTAAACGCTGTACCCATACCCACTAACTGATGCGTAGCAAGTGTGCCAGAGCGCATACCACGTTCGTGGCCGCCACCGTGCATTTGTGCTTCTAAACGAGCGCGCGGTTTACGACGAACGTAAAGTGCACCAACACCTTTAGGACCATATACTTTGTGGCCTGAGAACGACATAAAATCAACTTTAAGCTGTTGTACGTCAATTAATACTTTACCTGCGCTTTGTGCTGCATCTACGTGGAACATAATTTTACGTTCGCGACACATTTCGCCAATTGTAGCGATATCTTGAATTACACCTAGCTCGTTATTAACATGCATGATGCTTACAAGTACGGTGTCGTCACGCATAGTGTCGGCAAGTTTTTGTAAATCAAGTAGGCCGTTTTCTTCAACGTCCATATAGGTTACTTCAAAACCTTGACGCTCAAGCTCACGACACGTGTCGATTACAGCTTTGTGCTCAGTTTTAGCGGTAATAATATGCTTACCTTTCTTTTTGTAAAACTGTGCTGCGCCTTTTATTGCTAGGTTATTTGATTCAGTTGCACCCGAAGTGAAAACAATTTCACGTGGGTCTGCATTAATTAAATCAGCAACATCGGTACGTGCTTGATCAACCACTTCTTCAGCTTGCCAACCAAACCTATGTGAACGTGACGCAGGATTACCAAAATTACCGTCCATTGTCAGGCATTGCATCATTTCTTTGGCAACACGTTCGTCAACAGGCGTGGTTGCTGCGTAATCTAAATAAATCGGTAACTTCATTTCTCTCTCCGCTGCAGGTCAACCTTAAAGTTGACAGCTTACTTGAATATTTTCCAACTGCTTAATTGCATCATTAACACTGTTATCTTGGCGTAATGCGATTTCTTTCACATCAGATTTCTCTACCAATTCAGCAAGGGTAATATTATCTAAAAATTCTTCTATTCGTGCGCTTAATTCTGACCACAAATTGTGAGTTAAACAGCGCATACCACTTTGGCAACCTATATCACTTTTTTGGCAACGTGTTGCATCAACTGACTCATCTACTGCATTTATCACATCACCAACAGAAATAGCGTCCGCTTTACGCCCCAATAAATAACCACCGCCAGGGCCGCGAACAGAGCTTACCAAACCGTTTTTACGTAAACGGGCAAACAACTGTTCAAGGTAAGACAAAGAAATTTCTTGTCGCTGTGAAATATCAGCAAGGGCAACAGGACCTACACCTGTGTGCAGTGCAACATCCAGCATAGCTGTAACGGCATACCTGCCTTTTGATGTTAACTTCATAACGCCCTCCGCACAAAAGAGTGCAAATTTTAATTACCAGAGTAAATTAGTCAAGTATTAAAACTTAAAACCAGTTCTTAGCTAAACACGTAATACCTGAGTGTTTTACTCAAGTATTACGTCCTATTGTAATTACCTGAGTAATTTAGTCAAGTATTAGCGCGTTATTTAATCGTAGCTTGTTATAACTAATTGCTATAACCATTATTATTTAGGTATCGACTTATTTATAGAGGTTAAAATACCACGTAAAATGTTCATTTCAGCATCTTCAGGGCGAGCACGATTAAACATACGACGTAACTTGGTCATAACCATGCCTGGGTGCTGCTTAATGATAAACCCAGTATTAAACAGTGTCTCTTCAAGATGCCCGTAAAATAACTCAGTTTGTTTTGAGCTAGGGTAAACGGTGTCATCTTCTTCGGCTATTTTAGGTTGCTGATTTAAAAACGCCATTCGCGTTTCGTAGCATAATGTCTGCACTGCCATAGCTAAATTAAGCGAGCTGTACTCTGGATTTGCCGGAATACATACATGATAATTGCAAAGCTGTAATTCATCGTTGCTCAAGCCGCTATTTTCACGACCAAACACCAAAGCTACCGGGCCATTCACAGCTTCGCTTACTAGCTTTTCACCACATTCACGTGGCTCAACCATAGGCCAAGATAGTGTGCGAGAGCGTGCACTCGTGCCAATAGTTAACGCGCAATCGGCAATTGCATCTGCAACAGTATCAACAATCACAGCATTACCTAAAACATCACTTGCTCCAGCGGCTAATGCACTGGCATGACTGTCGATTTCACACGCTGGGTCGACTAAATAAAGCTTTGATAAGCCCATGGTTTTCATGGCGCGAGCCGCCGAGCCAATATTACCTGAGTGTGATGTGTTAACTAAAACAACGCGAATATCATCTAAGATCATTGCTGTGCTACTTTGTTTGCTGCAAAAAATTGCGCAAATTCTACCATGTAATTAAAAACACGGCTACGATAAGCGCAGCCGTGAATAGGGTTCAGCTCAAAATACAAACCATGTTTAGGTTTATATACCAGCTTATTTAAAGCACACACTTAGTGATCGCAAGCCAACACCCTTTACTTATGTCCAAACACTGCGCTGCTTTTATCTTTTATTAAATCAAATAGCAGTAATTAAGCTGTTCCGCCTACTGTTAACTTGTCTATTTTCAAACTAGGTTGACCCACCCCAACAGGGACGCTTTGGCCGTCTTTACCGCACACGCCAACGCCTTTATCAAGCGCAAGGTCGTTACCTACCATAGATATTTGCTGCATTACTTCTGGGCCGTTACCTATTAAGGTTGCGCCTTTAATTGGTTGGGTAATTTTACCGTTTTCGATTAAATAGGCTTCTGATGCGCTAAATACAAATTTACCTGACGTTATATCAACTTGTCCGCCACCAAAATTAGGCGCAAACACGCCTTTTTTAACACTACTGATAATATCTGCTTGGCTGTGCTCACCGCCTAACATGTAAGTATTGGTCATGCGTGGCATAGGTAAATGTGCGTACGATTCACGGCGTGCGTTACCCGTTGGGCTAACGCCCATTAGGCGCGCGTTCATTTTATCTTGCATGTAGCCTTTTAAAATACCGTTTTCGATAAGTACGTTATAGGCCGCAGGTGTGCCTTCATCGTCTACGTTAAGTGAGCCACGACGATCAGCCATAGTGCCATCATCAACCACAGTACATAGCTCAGACGCTACTTTTTGCCCTACTTTTCCGCTAAACGCCGAGGCGCCTTTACGGTTAAAGTCGCCCTCTAGGCCGTGGCCTACGGCTTCGTGTAATAATACACCTGGCCAGCCATTTCCTAGCACCACTTCCATGGTTCCGGCTGGTGCATCAATGGCTTCTAGGTTCACCTTTGCTTGGCGTACTGCCTCTTCTGCAAACTCCATCCAACGTGGTTTACCCTCGACTAACTCTTTAAAATAACCATAATCTAAACGCGCACCACCACCGGCTCCACCGCGTTCACGACGACCATTTTTTTCAAGTAGTACTGAACAATTTAAACGAATAAGTGGGCGAATATCGGTGGCAAAAGTACCGTCGCTAGCGGCAATAAGTACTTCTTCGTACACGGCCGACATTGAACTTATTACTTGCTCTGCGTCGGGTGCTAGTTCACGAATATAGTTTTCAAGCTCTCGTAACAAATTTACTTTATCGGTATCGCTCATACTTGAAATTGGCTGATGCGGGGCAAACTGCTGCTTTGCAGTTACATCGCTAAATACTTGAATTGATTTATTTTCACCGGCCTCGGCAATACTACGCGCTGCAGTTGCGGCTTTATTAAGTGCTTCAAGGGTGATTGCATCTGAGTACGAAAAACCGGTTTTTTCGCCGCTTACTGCGCGTACACCTACGCCTCGTTCAACATTGTATGAACCTTCTTTTACTAAGCCGTCTTCAAGTACCCATGATTCATGGTGACTTGATTGAAAGTATAAATCAGCGTAATCCACCTTATGTTGATGAATGTAGGCGAGCGTTTTTTCGAGTTCTTCTCGATTTAGCTGGCTGTCGTGTAATAAATGCTGTTCAACCGTATTCATAATAAATGCTCTCTAAATCGTTGATGAGATTGCACTGGCATATCTCGTCGAATTTTGTGTAATTGCTTTAAATCTAACGTGGCGCTTATAAAACCTGTGCCCGTGGGCAACTCACTTAATGTATCTCCCCAAGGAGACAGAACTATACTGTGGCCATAGGTTTGGCGGCCATTTTCATGTGCTCCATATTGCGCTGCAGCAATCACATAACATTGTGTTTCTATTGCACGAGCCGCCAATAAAGGTTGCCAATGGGCTTGTCCGGTCACTACCGTAAAGGCGCTAGGGACTAATATAATTTCTGCGCCTTGGCGTACAAGTTGAGTATATAAAGTACTAAAACGCAGATCATAACATACTGTTAAGCCTATTTTACCAAAGGGAGAGTCGACAACAACAACTTCATTTCCTGCTTGAGTAAAGTCTGATTCTCGATAGCTGGCTGTTGAATCGTCAACTGTTACATCAAATAAATGCATTTTATTGTAGCTGGCAACGAGCTCACCTTGGGCATTAAATAAGTGCGACGCGGCGTAATATTTATTGTCGTTATAAGGTTCTGGCATAGTACCAGCGCTTAACCAAATATTATGCAATTGGCACAGCTCGCTTAACTGCTGCTTATAACGCTCTGCATGCTTAGCCACTTTTAAGGTATCGTTACCCGATTTACTAAACACTAAAAAGGCTTCAGGCAAGCACACTAATAGTGGCCTTGTAGTGGGTAATTGTTGTAACTGATTAACTAGCGTTTGTATGTTTTGCTCAGGATCAACCCCAGAGCACATTTGCAGAGCAATAATTGTCGGAATTGCTTCACTCATAAGGTAGCACTCATTAGCTATTTCTCATTGGCTATTTCTCATTGGGTAACGCTCACCTCAGCGTCTTTTAGTTTAAGCTTTGTTGCTGCTTGAGGCTGATTTTGCGCCGCTTGTGGTAGCGTTACTTCACGACTTTTACGGTCAAGTTCTTGTACTTGCGGGTCATTCATTTTACCGGTTACTTTAAAGTTTATTTCGGAAATAACGCGCGCCGAGTGAATCACTTTATCTATAGCAAGCACAGCAAGGCCGGTAACGGGGTTAACCATCCAAGCTACTATTATAGGTATGCTGGAGGTTACTTGCGGCGCAACCGCTAGGTCGTAGTCTATTTCTAGGGTATTTAAATTAGCATAACCTTTAATGGTTAAGTCGGCTGGTACGCCATCCATTTTAGTATCTTGAGTGTAGGCAATGCCTTTATCAAGCTGCATTGTGCCTTGCATGCTGTTATAAAAAAAACCTTTGGAAAACACATCTCTAAAATCGAGTTTTAATTTACGCACTAGTGAATCTAGGCTCAGTAACGAGAACACCCGCGCGCCACCATCACTTACCTCGGTTAAATGTCCTTCGCCTAAACGCCAATCAATATTGCCCGAAAGACTTGCTACATCAAGGTTATACGGGGCTGCTTGCCATGCAAGATTATAGTTAATGGTTGCGTTTGAATCTTTAATTGCGGTGGTTAAGTCAAACTCATTAAATAATGCGCCTATATCCTCACTTTTAAGCTCACCGCTGAGTTGCGTTTGGCCATTTTGCCACTGCCCATGGGTGCGTAAAATATGATCGTTCTTATCAACCACTAACTCAGAAATAACAAGCCGTTTACCATCCCCCAATAAAGACGCGCTTACTTTACCTAACTGATACTGACTCACCTTACAATCGCCACATTCAAATTCTATTGCGGGTAGCTGAGTAAGCCAGCTTACGTCATCGGCTGTTTCTGTGCTTGCAACTGGCTTAACATTTGTTGGTTCAATAAAGTTAACCCTTAAATAATCGCTATTAATTCGAATCGGCTGGCTGGCTTGCGAGATAGGAATTAGCACCCCTGCACGCAATTCTTTAGCATTTAACTTTAGGTATAAATCGTTTTGGGTAGGTGCTAAGCGCATTTCAAAGTCATTAAATTGCACGTCACTAATATTAAGTTTTTCTATATTAGCAAGTACTTCATGCAGTGGTGGCATAACACTAGCTGATGCTTGCTCTGAGCCTTGCTTAGATACATTTATAATTTGCTCAATTAACTCTAGCCACGGAAGCAAATCGGTTTGTGGTAAATTAATACTAACCGCTAAATCTTTTTTATTAAGCCCTAAATCATTTTTACCGATAACAAAATGAGCATTATTAAAGTGGGTGTTGGCGTTATCTAAAATGGCGTTAAAATAAAATAGCTGCTTTATATTAGCGGTAATTAAGTTAGATATATTATCGCCTTGAATAACTGCATTGAGTGGCCATGGTTGCTCGCTGCTTTTAGCATAGTCACCCGGTAAAGTACTGCTTAAACCAATTAATGACGAGGTTACTTGCGCACGATAATCAAACCCTTGTTCGGTAAAGTTAAGCACTAAACCAATATCGGCTGCACTTTTCCCGCTAAGGTAGTTTTTTAATAACCCTTGGCCGCTCGCAATAAGAGTCTCGGCATCTAGCTGCGCTTTTATGTTTATATTGGCGCGATAATCTTGCTCAATACTTTTGCTGTCATAGTTAATATTGAGTGGCATGCCCAACCATGTTGCAGTGGCATTAGTGAGGGTTATTTCATTGTTTTTAAAATGCAGCTCGCCGTTTAAGTTATCCAGTTCAATGCCTGGAGTCGCAATATAAACAGGTAAGTCTATTAAATTTACTTTGCCGCTCACACTTGCACCATTAGCAAATTTAGAACCAATTAACAGCTCTATATCTGCACTAGCTTCGCCTTTACCTTGCACAATTTTAAAAATTTCAGCAAGCGGGCTGGCAAGTGGCGTGGCCGCAAAAAAGTCGTGCATTTTTTCAAGCTCGGCTTGCTTATCTATTTTAACTACTAGCTCATCGGCATGCATTAAATCGCTAATGCTAACGCGTACACTACTACCCACAGCTAAATTTACTAACTTGCCTTGCTGGCTATAAATATCCATGCGCTCGTTGGCAAAATGTAACTGGGCGCTGGCGTTAGTAACTGCAGGCCAGTCGGGATCAAACTGATAAGTGGCGTTATCTATTTGTGCTAACACATCAAACTGCCCAGAGCCGTCACTAAATGGAAAGCCTGTTAGCGGGCCTGCAAAAAGCACTTGTGCTTTTGACACTTCACCGCCTTTTATAGCGCCATTTAAATAGCTAACTAATTCAGGGCTCATCGCTTTTAAAGGAAAATAATACCCAGCAATACTCGCGTCGGGTGCAAATGCTTCGGCGTATAAATCTAAACGCGGTTCGTCGCCTAAGCTAAGCTGCATTTCTGCAGCAAAGGTTACTTCATCATTATTAAACCAAATATTGTCACTACTAATGTGCCAAGCATTACTGCGCTTGGCTAAATTGAGCTCTATATTTAATTGCTCATAATCTATATTTTGGCTAAAACTATCACCGGTAATTAGGCTGTTATTTTCACCAAACAGGGTAATTCGCCCGTATTGCTGATTAACCAGAGCACTAACTCGCAGTTCTTGTGCGGCAGGTATTGCGTGCTGCTCTTGCCAGCCAATATTATCGGCTTCAAACCACAGCTGCCATTGCTCACTATGGGTATAGTCTAAGTAAGCTTGCTTTATTTGCCCACTAGGTTGGCGCTGTAAAAATGGCGTTAGGTTATTAAAGTTAGTCAGCTCGGCTAAATCGCTAAGTAGCGCTATATCAACTTGCTGTAACCAAATTTTATTTTGCTTACCCAGCAGTGCCTCAAACTCTAAACTCGGCCAGCTTTTATCATTACTATTAAACGCTAACCCCGTGCTTTTCAACCGCCAGCTTTTTTGTTCAGGAAATAAATGAAATCCCCCTTCGCTTAGGCTCAGCTGTTGTTTTTCTCCAGCCAACTCCCAACGTGCAAAACTAGGTAACCACTGTACTTTAACATCACTCACTAAACCTTGATTAAGCTCTAACCAAGCTTGTAAGTTTATGTTGCTGTGCAGTTGCTGTTTTTCGGTATTAATATATTGCGCTAACCAGTTAGATACATCTACCTCATTAGCTTGCACATACATGTCGCCTGCCATTTTTTCAATAGTATCGCCTTTGAGTGCAATTCGCGCATCAAAACTTCCCACCGAAATACCCGGTAATGCTAAGCTACCGCTACCTAAGTGTTGCTTATTTTGATTTTGCCAAACAATATTCTCTAACAGTAACTTACGCTCAGTACCGTCTTCTAAAATAAAGTTAATGCTGGAGTTTTCTATTGCGAAGTGGCCTGTGTCACCCAAAAATAGCTCTTCTATTAGCTCTTTTTGCTCAAACGACACTTCGCCTTCATTTTTGGCAAATAAATTAGCTACTTTAATACTGGTATGAAAGCCATTTATTACAAAGTAGTTTGACTTTAATTGCAGCGTTTTTAAGCTTTCCCACAAGTTAAGCTCTAAACTGGTTTTAGCTATAGTGAGTGCAATAGGTGCAGTTTGGTTGTCTTTAAATGATAGGTTTTCGAGCACTAGAGCAGGCCCGCTACCTTGCCAACTTGCTGAAATAGAGCCGATTGATAAACTAATATCAAACTTGGTATGTAGGTAGTTTTCTATATTATCTTTATAGTCGTTTGCATAAGGTAGGGTATATTTTAAAATAGAAACAGTCACGGCCAGTAACACTAAAATTATGGCACACGTTTGCCATAACTTTCTAAAACAAAAAAAACAGACCGCTTTTGCTTTCATTACATCATTACCACATCAAACTGCTCTTGGCTGTATAAACTCTCAACTTGAATATTGACCTGTTTGCCAATAAATAGTTCTAATTCGGCTAAGTTATGATATTCATCGTTTAGTAATGCTTCACATACCGCTGGCGCGGCATAAACCACAAACTTATCTGCATCGTAAGCACGATTAACCCTCACTATTTCGCGCAGTAATTCGTAGCACACTGTTTCTACTGTTTTTTGTGAACCACGACCAGAACACGCAGGACAAACATCACATAATATATGTTCTAAGCTTTCGCGGGTGCGCTTACGGGTCATTTCTACTAAACCTAATGCCGACAAGCCATTAATATTAGCTTTAGCACGATCTTTTGCTAATGCCGATTCGAGCGAATGCATTACGCGGCGTTTATGATCTTCACTTACCATATCGATAAAATCGATAATAATAATACCGCCTAAATTACGCAGCCTAAGCTGGCGCGCAATAGCAGAAGTTGCTTCAACATTGGTATTAAAAATGGTTTCTTCTAAATTACGATGACCAACAAATGCACCAGTATTAACATCAACCGTGGTCATCGCTTCGGTTTGATCGATAATTAAATAGCCACCCGATTTAAGGGTTACTTTACGATGCAGCGCTTTTTGTATTTCGTTTTCAACATCAAACAAATCAAAAATGGGGCGCTCACCCGGATAATATTCAAGCACTTGCGACAAAATTGGCACAAACTCTTCGGTAAATAATTTAAGCTCTTGGTAGGTTAGTTTAGAGTCAACCCTAATGCGTTCCATGTCTTCGCCCACATAGTCACGTAGCGTTCTAAAAGCAAGGGTTAAGTCTTCATGTAAGATACTGGCTTTACTGGTTTTTTTACGACGTGACACCACTTTTTGCCACAATTTTTGTAAAAATGCAGCATCGTGCCTTAATTCGGCTTCGCTTGCGCCTTCTGCGGCGGTTCGCACAATAAAGCTGCCGTTTTCATCGCTGTATTCAGCAACGATTTTTTTTAATCTGCCACGCTCTTCTTCTGTTTCTATACGCTGGCTTACGCCAACGTGGGTGGCGTCGGGCATAAACACTAAATAGCGAGAAGGTATGGTAATGTCGGTAGTTAAACGCGCGCCTTTAGTACCCAGTGGATCCTTTACCACTTGCACCATAATATATTGCCCTTGGCGAACTAACTCACGAATATCTTGTACTTTTTTTATCGGGGTATCGTCAACACCTTCAACAATAGAGGCGCTATTTACAATATCTGAGGCGTGTAAGAATGCAGCTTTTTCAAGGCCTATATCAACAAAGGCGGCTTGCATGCCGGGTAAAACACGGCTAATTTTTCCTAAGTAAATATTACCAACAATCCCTAAATTGCCAATTCGCTCTAATTGTATTTCTTGTAGAACACCGTTTTCTATTAGGGCAACACGGCTTTCACTTGGCGTGACATTAATTAGTAATTCTATACTCATGCTAGCCTCTTAAGAATGTTTGTAATAATTGTTCGGTCTCGTATAAAGGTAAGCCTACTACAGCAAAATAGCTACCCGAAATATGAGTAACAAATCGACCGCCTAAGCCTTGAATGCCATATCCTCCTGCTTTATCTTGTGGCTCGCCACTTTGCCAGTAGGTATGTATTTCATCATCGCTGAGGGTTTTAAAAGTAACATTAGTACTTACTACGCAGCTAAGCACCTTATCTGTTGTTGCAAAAGCAACCGCGGTTAATACCTGGTGAGTATTGCCCGACAAGCGCTTTAATGTATGGGTAAAGTCATTTTCATCACAAGGCTTACCAAGTGATTTATTGTCAATAACCACTACGGTATCGCTGCCCAGCACTGGGCGATCGGTATAACCAAGTGCTACACCCGACTGCGCCTTTAAACGCGCTAAGCGCTCTACATAATCATAAGGTGGTTCATTGGGGAGTTGGCTCTCGTCGGCATCAACACTAAACTGTGTAAATTCGATTCCTAGTTGCGTTAAAAGCTCTTTACGGCGAGGCGAGGCAGATGCCAAATATACGGCGTTGGTCATTATCTGATCCTAAAATGTCTACGGTATTT
Source organism: Pseudoalteromonas sp. MIP2626 (assembly GCF_013414205.1). Classification (NCBI taxonomy): domain Bacteria; kingdom Pseudomonadati; phylum Pseudomonadota; class Gammaproteobacteria; order Alteromonadales; family Pseudoalteromonadaceae; genus Pseudoalteromonas; species Pseudoalteromonas sp. MIP2626. Next base: position 4,753 of record NZ_JAATTW010000003.1, on the reverse strand, counting down.
ACGCAGTAATAAAAACACCCATACCCAACTCAACATACCTGTAAGCACAGGCCATAAGTATTGCGGGCTAAAGTACACACCCAATAAAAAGTGATTTAGCCAAAACTGCATTAAGTGATAGAGAGTTAAAAATAAGCCAATTAATAAGCTTTGTTGCCATAGCGAAAAGTTACGGATTTTTTGAAAATTACTGGCGGTAACAAAAATACAGATTGAATAAGTAAGTGAATTAACCCCTAGCGGCGAACCAGAAGCTAAATCTATTAATAAGCCTACAATCCATGCGGTTCCTATATTTAAACGATGTGGCACAGCAAGTGACCAATACATTAATACCAATAGCACCCAGTCAGGACGAAAGGGTTCAAACGAAAACGGTAACGGCATCAAAGCCATTACTAACGCAAAAAAAATGCTCAGTGCAATTAACAACGAATAACGATTAATCATCGCTAACCTGCTCCTGTTGATTTCGCCACAGCACTACTAATAATCTAATACGATCTAGCTGCGCTATGGGTTCTGCATAAACTTGTGCAAACGGCTGGCCTTCATCGCGATTTATTTCAGTAACTACGGCAACGGGGTAGCCCTCCGGAAAGATGCCTCCAAGACCTGAGGTCACTAATACATCGCCAATACGTACATCTAGGCTATGCGGTACATGAGAGAGCTTAACAACATTAATTTTACCTATGCCTTCAACCACTGTACGCACATCGTTACGTAAAATACGTACCGGCGTAGCGTGGGTAGTGTCGGTCATTAATAACACGCGTGAGGTGGTTGAGCCTACTTTGGTAAGCTGCCCTACTACACCCATATCATCAATTACGGCTTGGCTTTCGCTAAGTCCATTGGTGGTTCCTCGGTTTATAACAACTTGATGACTATACGGGTTTGAATGAACTGACAGTACTTGCGCAATAATTTTACGATTTGACGGTTTAGCCGATGAGCCTAATAAGGCGCGCAATTTTTGATTCTCTCTGCTCAAAAACTGGTATTGCTGTAGCTGCTCGCTTTGCAGCATTTGCTTTTTTTTCAGCGCTTCATTTTCGGTAAGTAATTGATCGCGGGTATGTAAGCTTTTTGCACCAAAGCTAAATACTTCGTAGGGTAAATTAGCCACATAAATTAATGGGCTAACCAGTGTATTTAAACTAGTACGAACGTTTGTTCCACCTTCGGTGTACTTATCGCCAATAATCAGTATGACACTCAAAAGCACTGCGACAAAGAGTCGCAGTTGCAAGGAGACGGTTTGTGCAAACATTGATTTCATTAGTCGTAACTAAATACATCACCGCCGTGCACGTCTATCATTTCAAGCGCTTTACCACCACCACGGGCAACACATGTAAGCGGATCATCAGCAACCACAACCGGAATACCAGTCTCTTCCATTAATAAACGATCTAAATCTTTTAGTAATGCACCACCACCGGTTAACACCATACCGTGCGCTGAAATATCTGACGCTAGCTCTGGCGGTGATTGCTCAAGGGCAACCATTACAGCACTAACAATTCCCATTAATGGCTCTTGTAGCGCTTCAAGAATTTCGTGCGAGTTTAATATAAATGAGCGCGGTACGCCTTCGGCTAAATTACGGCCACGCACTTCAATTTCGATTGGTTCATCGGTTTTAAAAGCAGAACCAATTTGATGCTTAATATTTTCAGCAGTAGCTTCGCCTATCAGGCTACCAAAGTTACGACGCACATAATTAATAATTGCCTCGTCAAACTTATCGCCACCAATACGTACCGACGAGGAGTAAACTACGCCGTTTAACGAAATAATAGCCACTTCGGTAGTACCGCCACCAATATCAACAACCATAGAACCTGTGGCTTCTGATACCGGTAAACCTGCACCAATTGCCGCAGCCATTGGCTCTTCAATTAAATACACTTCGCGAGCACCCGCTCCCATTGCAGATTCACGTATTGCACGTTTTTCTACTTGGGTTGCACCACAAGGCACACATATAAGTACACGTGGACTTGGACGCATAAAGTTATTGTTATGCACTTGCTTAATAAAATGCTGTAACATTTTTTCGGTAACATAAAAATCGGCAATTACGCCGTCTTTCATTGGTCGAATAGCTTTAATGTTACCAGGCGTACGGCCTAACATCTGCTTTGCTTCAGTACCTACTGAAGCAACGCTTTTAGGCCCACCAGCACGCTCTTGACGAATAGCAACCACTGATGGTTCGTTAAGTACTATGCCTTCTTCTTTTACATAAATGAGGGTATTGGCTGTACCCAAGTCGATCGATAGATCGTTTGAAAAAATACCACGGAGTTTTTTAAACATGAGGCTGGATGACCTTTGAAATACGTTCTTATTTAAGCTGCTTTCACTTTAATACGCTAATATAATGAGCGATATTAAGCACAGCTGCCTTTGTAATTTAGTTAAAAAAGGAAGCAAAGCTTCCTATTTATCGTTCGCGAACTAAGCGAAAACCTATGTAGTTAGCTCTAAAGTCGGGCGCTAATATTAATCGCGTTGAGGCACGTGCAAGGCTAGGCGCAAAATTCCACGCTCCACCTCTAACCGCAACATCCGACTCACCCGAGTTTTTGTTAGTCCATTCCCATACATTGCCTACGGTATCGTATAAACCAAATGCATTAGGAGAAAATGATCCTACCGGTGCAGCACTCTTGTTTGACCATTGACTACCACACCAGCCACAATTCGCTAAATTTTTACCAATATCGTTACCCCAAGGGTATTCTGTTTGACTACCTGCGCGTGCAGCGTATTCCCACTCAACCTCATTAGGTAAACGAAACTGTTGACCTGTTTGCCCTGACAACCAATCAGCATACGCTTTAGCGTCGCTATAAGTTAAACAAACAGCCGGAAAATCACTTGTTTGCTCAAACCCAGGATTACGCCAATTTAAATTAGCTTCCCATACGGGTTCGCCATTTAAATAATAGGCGCAGCCTTTACCTTGCTCAGCTTGTGTTTTGTAGCCTGTATTAGCAGCAAACTGCTCATACTCACCTACTGTCACTTCTTTGCTTTGCATAGCAAAAGAGTTGGCAATTACTTTTTCAATAACTGGGCGCTCATTGGCTAAACCATTGCCATTAATATCGCCCATTTTAAATTTACCTGCCGGAATAACAACTACCGAAGTTTTTACATTAGCGTTTAATACACTAATGTTGTCGCTAACTTTACGAGTTGTTTGCTCTGGTTGCTCACGCGTGTATGTCGGTGCAGCAATCGACTCTGACTTTTTTACTAAATTGGCATGCACGGTTTGTGCTTTATTTAAATCAACACGTACCTGATAAGGTTTATAACCAAGCTTGCGCACTTCAATATTGTGCACACCTCGCGGTAAGCGGGTTACTAAGCGGGTTGAGCCAAAGCTAACCCCATCAATAAACACTTCGTCGTCGTATACGTTTGAGCGTAGCGTTAATTCTACTGCTTGGTTTTTATCGTTATTAGCAATAACCGAGTTGTTTGTTACCATAGGCTTTACTGCATAATCACGCACTGGTTGCTCGTTTAAACGAGCCGCCGAAACGTTGCCATTATCCGCGTGCTTACTGAATGTTAACTGACTATCTGAAAAAGTTGTGCTGTAAGTAGGCTGATATGTTGCCGCCATGGGCGTGCCGTATTCAGAGCAGTAGCGGTTATCAATGCTTAATAAGTTACATAAACGGCTACTGTTAACTTCACCACGCATAGTAACGCTTAAATTAACGTTATAATTGCCTTGGCCACTAAATGCACTTTTTACCACATGACTACTTAAAATTTGTACCTGAGCACCGGCCAAATTACGTTTGGGTTCAACTAAACGCTCTTCAGTTAAGTTAGCAAATATTTGGTCAACAAAACGCTTAGTCGCTTTTTGTAACCCCATTTGCTGTCCGCGTTGCTCACACGCTGCAAGTGTTTCGGTACGCTTACAATTAATTGTGTGATTAACCTCTAACGTGCCTTCGCGGGTAAATTCGTTACGTAAACGCTCTACTCTGGCGGTAGTTAACTGCTCTTTTAAGCTCTCTAAAGTGTTTAAAAGCGTGTGTTTAGCAACACGAATTTGCTCTATATCTTTACGGTGGGATGCAATTGCCGCCAACTGCATAGAAATATCATCTTTATTTTGCTTGTGATCGACCACAGCCTTTTGATAACGTGCCTGAGCTGCGGTTATATTAATACTAGGATCATCAATTAAACGACGGTACATTTCATTCATCGCGTCGAGTGCTTGGTTTTTTTCTTTATCTAACTCGGTTGAACGTGAACGCAAAAGTTGCAACTGGGTTTGCAGTTGGCTTTCTTCTTTTAAATGTTTATCAAGTATTGTTGTAGATTTGTCATAGTCGATCTGTTTTGTACTAATCTCAGATTCAATTCCAGTTACTGTTGCTGTGTCTTGTGCAAATGCACTACTAGCCAACAAACTAGCTGAAATTAACAGAGATAAAGGAGTAATTCGCATATATTCAGTCCCAAAAAGCGGCAATTATTTGGTCGTTATTATTTTTCTAAAATAAAGCCTTATGCTATGTACTTGAAGCACAAAACACAAGCTTTGTTCAATTATTATCTAAGTTTACAACTATTCACGTGTTTCACGCCAGTAAATAACCCGATCATTCCCTCGAAAGTGGCCAAATTGTCACGGCTAGCGCATTTTAATCCCAGACTCTAGCAGGGTTGAGCGGTAATCATCGTCTAGCCCTGCCATTTTCTTTTT
>NZ_JAATTW010000039.1:0-29162 GCF_013414205.1 Pseudoalteromonas sp. MIP2626 | reverse complement strand
CCCCTCATGAATTATTTACGGGGCAATCAGAAATACTGGTGGCTGCATAATGATTGCACTTAATACTTGAATTCGAGTTTACTAAACGCAGGAGTAAGGAAAACATTAATCCCTGGTTTTTTAAATGCAAAATTTAAGCAGAAAAACGCCCTCAAATTATCATAAAGCAGGCTCTAAAATTTATGTATTTATGATAGATTAATTTGTTTAAAAGTGACAATTATTCTATCAAAACAATGGGTAGCTTATCTGATTTTCCAGCTGTTTTTACTAAAATGATACTGTTGAAGAGTGTCAATTAAACTCGTTAGTACAGGCCCCGATTGATGGCTTCGAGAAATTAAGCATCCTACAGGCGTTAACCACCCATTGTACTCATGGGTAACAGGCAATGCGACAATATGGCCTTGGTTTATCTGCTCTTTTACTGATAGCTCAGGTACGTTTGCCCACCCCATGCCCGCATGAACTAACTCAACCAGTGTTTGGTGAGTGTTGGCATACCACAACATAGAGCTAATACCGTAACTAAACCATAACTCCTTATGTTCAGCACTGCGATGTACACATTGTCTATAACGTTTTAAATCAGAGCCTTGCACTTTAGCTAGTTTGGCTAATTCGTGGGTCGATGATGCAACGGTTAAAAAGCGTGCTTGCCCTAGCAAGAAAAAATCCATATCCACCTTTAACTCACCGTCGGCATAAACAATACCGGCTTGCGCCCTACCCGAACGAACGAGTTGTTCTACATCAAAGGTTGAGGTGGTGATGATATCAAAGTGAGTTATTGGGTATTTATCGGCAAGCGGCATGAGAATATTTAAAAAGTCTGGGCTCATTACACTCTCATCAACAGCAATAACCATTTCATGCTCATGCTCTTTTGCTAGCGATTCTATTGTTTGATCAAAATACTTTTGTTGATGCAAAATAGACTTTGCAATTGGCAGCAAGGTTTTGCCGTTATCAGTTAATACCGGAGTGTTTTTATCACGATTGAACAGCTCTTGATTAATGGCTATTTCAAGGTTTGCAATTGCTTGACTTACCCCCGATTGAGCACGCTTTAATTTACGAGCAGCAGCTGAAAAAGATCCGGTGTCGCATACAGTGATAAATACTTTCAATTGCTCGAAGCTATACATGGTGTGTCTGAGAGTTACAGGTATTTGGCTCAGATTATCACTATTCGTGATAGCTGTTAACTTTATCTGTTTTGATTGACTGTCATAATCGCCGCTTAATAATTTCGTTATCCTTTTTTATCACCTTAGTGTTAATTGCCTAGTGTTAATCACTTAATTTTAAAGTAATACCTTTATTGGAGAAATATAACAATGAGAGCTGTAGAGCGTGTGTTTCACTCTGTGTCATTTGAAGTAATAGCAGTAACTTTATCGATTGCCGGTTTAGCTGCTTTTACTGAGCACGATATCGCTGCATTATCAGGAACTATGATAGTTATTGCGAGTGTCGCCATGGTTTGGAATTATGCTTTTAATTGGGTTTTTGATCTTTATGTTAAAGGAGATAAAACTAAGCGTACTTTTTCAATGCGGCTATTTCACGTTATCTTATTTGAAGCGGGTTTACTGGTGTTAACTATTCCAATTATGGCTTATTTATTATCGGTGAGCTTATGGAATGCTTTTTTAATGGACTTAGGCGTGACTATTTTTATTACTATTTATGCTTTTTTATTTAACTTGAGTTACGACCATATTAGAGCCGCAGTAATTCAGCGCCGAGCTTGTAATAACCAAGTTTAGCCTGTTGGCATAACTTTGCTGAGCTCGCCTGTTTTACTTAATTTAACGTAAATTATTACCAACAAAAATAACTTCTTTAGCTGGGGTTCCCTATTAAAAAATGTAAATAGGGAGCGCTAGTACCGCCACTACCTCCTTGCCAAATAGTTTTCTATTTTTGTCTTAAAAGCAAAAGTTATTAGCATTTACCCCTATATATAAGCAAATTAAAACCAGTAATAATGTGTTTAGCTTAAATAGTCCAGTCGCAGTGTATTAAGCACTGAGGCATTAATTGCATTTTAGGTAATTAAAAAGTCCCTTCACGTTAATGATGGAAAATTTATTATGATTACTTTGCACGGTTTTGCTGCTAGCAACTATTACAACCTAGTAAAACATGTACTTTTATATAAAGAACTGCCATTTAAAGAGCACCTTATTTACGGCGGTAGTGACGAGTTACTGGCAATGAGTCCTGCGGGTAAAGTGCCAGTTATAACAACATCTCAGGGCGTTAATATTTCAGAGTCGAGTGTTATTTGCGACTATATTGAAGAGTCATACCCAGATATTCCGCTTTATCCAAAAAATAGCACCGAGCGTGCAGCAGTGCGCCAAATAATGAAAATAGCAGAGCTGTACTTTGAACTGCCAAGCAGACGCTTTATACCGTATGCGTTTAGTGGTACAAACGCGCCAGAATCGCTTAAAAATGAGGTACGCCAAGTGTTAACCCGTGGTGTTACCGCCTTGAGTCGCTTGTGTAAGTTTTCACCTTGGATTGCGGGTGAGCAGTTTACTATGGCAGATATTTACGTTTATCACGTAAACACCATAGTTAACGCTTTTGGTGCCAGCCAACTTAATTGGGATGTACTGGGTGATGTACCGGGAATGAAACAGTGGAACGACACCATGCGCCAATCTGCTATTGCGCAAAAAGTAGAGGTAGATCGGCTCGCAAACATGCCCGAGTTTATGCAAAAGGTCACAGCGCAAATTCAAGCAGCTAATGCTTAGCTATAAAACAGCCAATTCATTAACCTTATTGGTTTAACTAATTTAATAATGTGCAGGAGCAAATCCCGATGACAGACAAAAATATCCAACTTACTTCAACAATCAGCGAAGACAACACACTAACGCTTGCCTTACAAAACATCGACATGCCACAACCAAGTGCCGATGAAGTGGTTATTCGCATTGAAGCTGCGCCATTAAACCCATCTGATTTAGCGGTTATGTTCAGCGCCGCTGACATGTCTACAGCAACGCAATCGGGTACTGGGCAAAGCCCAGCTATTACAGCTAATGTGCCAGCTAAGTTTATGCCAGCGCTCAAAACACGTGTTAATAAAGCAACGCCTGTAGGTAATGAAGGTGCCGGTACTGTAGTTGCTGCGGGCTCATCGCCAGCGGCACAAGCATTAATGGGTAAAATGGTTGCTGTAATTGGCGGCGGAACGTACCGTCAATATCACTGCGTTAATGTACAAAGTTGCTTAGAGTTAAAAGAAGGCACTACCGCTAAGCAAGGCGCATCGTCTTTTGTTAACCCGCTTACAGCACTAGCTATGGTAGAAACCATGCGCGCCGAAGGCCATAAAGCTATTATTCATGCGGCGGCGGCATCTAGCCTTGGGCAAATGTTAAACCGTATTTGTATTGCCGACGGTATTGATTTAGTTAATATTGTACGCAAAACAGAGCAAGAAACACTGTTACGTAACATGGGCGCAAAGTATGTGGTTAATTCTAGTAGTGAGTCGTTTTTTGAGGATTTAACCGCAGCAATTATTGCCACTGGTGCCACAATTGCGTTTGATCCAATTGGCGGTGGCCAACTAACCAGCGACATTCTTAACTGTATGGAAGCTGCTATAACTCGCGACGTAGAAGAGTATAGCGTGTATGGCTCAGATACTTTCAAGCAAGTTTATATTTATGGCGCACTTGATCGCGGCCCTATTACGCTAAATCGTAATTTTGGCTTTGCTTGGGGCGTAAATGGGTTTTTATTATTTAATGCGCTTGGTAAATTAGGCACGAATACGGTAGTGGCAATGCGTAAACGTATAGCCGATGAAATTACTACCACATTTGCCAGTAATTACACCCATGAAGTGTCGTTGTCTGAGGCGCTACAATTAGCATCAATAGCGGCTTACTCTAAACAAGCCACAGGCGAAAAATACTTAATTACACCGCAAAGCTAATTAAAACTCAGCAATAACTAATTAGTTTTTTAATACCTGAATTACAAATAGGTAAAAGCCGATATTGATTGCAGTATCGGCTTTTTATTTATGAATAATAAATATTATAAGGTGAGAATAGCAGGCTGCTATAGCCGCTCAGCTTAGTGTTTTACATAAAAACGACCGGAGAAGCCGCATTATTTAAAATAGACACCACACTCCATGCTGCAATAGCATAATCGCCCGATTTAATTGTTAAATCTAAAGCTACTTGTTCACCTTTAACTTCAATTCTGTAGTCATCTCCAGCAAAGTTAGGCACAGCATCAATATTAAATTTAGTTGCTTTTGGCCCCGCACTTGCTAGCGAAGTTGCATAAATAACATTAAAAACATAAGGAAAAATATCAATAATTTCCTTAGCTGTTCCGCTAAAAACTCTTTCTGGCTCAGTTATGTTCATTAAGCCCTCTTTGTTAAAAGGGGTTCGAGCAATAAAACCAGGTGATTTTTTAGATGTTATTGTTACATCAATCGGTGTTGAACTCATAAATGAAGCGGTTTGAAGCAGGTTAAAGCCACCTGTTGCACCACCGGCAATGTATATTTTAGTATTATTTTTTAATGCTACTGCTATGGCTCTTTGGTACAAAGCTACATCTGCAAATGCTGCCGTAGATAAAACAATTAAGTGCGAGCCAGCGGCTAATATTTTTTCACAATAATCGGTTACAGATACCGCCGATGCAGCTTCGGCTACAAACTCAGGCTTTAAAGCCATAAACGCATCAATATCTGTGCATGGTGTACAGTTAAAGTAATCAGCAAATTGTTTGGTTCTAATTGGGTTTCTGCCTAATACCGCAACTAGCTCGTAACCAGCAAGAGAGCCACTTTTTACAGCCTGAGCAATAGTTTGGCTTAAATAGCCACACCCTATTAGTGCTAACTTCTTCTTCATTTTTACTATTCCTATTTAATTATTTACCGAAACGTCCTTACTGTGTGTGGTTTTAAGCGTTAATAGCTCAGCCTTAGTACAATTACCCCTATAAAAGCGGTCGTTAGCCCTAACAGCTCTTGGCGAGTAAACGACTCTTTTAAAATAATGCGCGAGTACAAAAGAATTATTAAAATATTCATTCCAGAAATAGCAGAAACCAGCCCTGTATTGCCAATTGCAAAAGCCGATATTATTGCAACCATGCCAGCCACATTCGTCAATCCAATAAGTAACCCACAAGAAAACGTTTTTACTGGCGACCAATTAGGCCGAGAGTCATTTGTGTCACTGGCCTGTTTTTTGTTACTTACTAACCAACTAATAGCAAAAAGCAAACTACCAAAACCAAACATAGAGGTGAGCGTAGCGAACGTATCGGCCTCCAGCAAAGTAGACTGCTTACCTAGTAAGTCATTAAACGAAAAGAATAATGCAGCCAGTAACCCCCATTGCGCCCCTTGTAAATTAGTAAACGAAATATCATTAGAGTAGCGAATAATATAAAGCCCACCAAAAATAATAAAAAAGCCAATTAGCTGCAGCGTTGTTAAGGTTTCTTGCCATAATAAAAAGGCAAAAACCAACACAAATAAAGGAGTTAAACCCGACAAAATACTAATAAGCGAAGCCTTTCCAACCGAAAAACCTTTATGCAAAAAAGCATTCGCGGCAAAAGAGCCAAAACCCAGCGCTAAGCCAACAGCAATATCAGCCCAGCCATACCACTTTTGATTTAACAAGGTTACACCCAAAATACTGATTATAAATCCGACAAAAAACACACCGAATAATAATAAGTTTCGATCAATTTTTTTCTGGGATGTCCATTGATACATTATTCCTCGTGCGCCAAAAAAAAACGTGGCGAGTAATGCAAAAATTATCCACATAATTAAATGATTCCTTTATAAATTAGAATGAAGTAGTCGCTCTAAGAAATGTTGCCATTAAATTGCATAGCCAACATGATCCCTTGCACCATTCTTAGCTTAAAATTGATAAGGTAATAAAGGCTTACAAAAACACCATATAAGAAAGTCGCAATATAAATAGTTTTAAGCTGTTAAACAGGCAAGGCAGCCAATTTTTATTTAACGACAGAGTATTGCCTGCTATTTAATTAAACGATTAATAAAATACTAGCCTAGTATATTCACCTTAATTGATTTTATAAATAAGCATAAGCGGCACAGTAAATCCCATAAATGGTATTTAAAGGTGGGTATTTGGTTTGTAAGTAGTAAAATAGCACCCATTAGCGGGTAGATTTGTGAAAATATGGATAGCTTACGTTTGCACTGCCAGTTACTTATACGTTCACGTAATACGTAAACAAGTAGTTTTCAATTAAAAATTAGCCCCGCAGTGCCAATTGTAGGTCGGATAAGCGAAGCGCCATCCGACACAGTAAAATATCTTGCCAATTTATTATCAGCATTTTATGTTGTCGAATGGCTGGAAAGTGCCATAAGCAGCCCTTCAAGCCGTTAACCTGAAACTCTGTTGGGTGGCGCCTTCGGCTTAACCAACCTACCTTTTGACGGTACGGTACGGGGTAGGTCGGATAAGTGGCGAAGCCACGCCATCCGACAAAAATGATGAGTTTACTAGAAACAGCCAGACTTACCGCGTTGCCAGTTACTTATACGTTCATTTAATACGCAAACAAGCAGTTTTCAATTAAAAATTAGCCCCGCAGTGCCAATTGTAGGTCGGATAAGCGAAGCGCGCCCTCCGACACAGTAAAATATCTTGCCAATTATTATCAACATTTTAAGTTGTCGAGTGGCTGGAAAGTGTCAATTATAGTCTTTGAACCTTGATAATCTATACTTTGAATTGTTGAGGTTATGTGTTCTTTGCTTCCGAATATTGTGCCAACGCTTGTTAGACGGATTAATCCGTATTTTTAGCAAATGCAAATACCGGCTGGACCTATAAGTTGTAAACTTTAAAGATTCGATGTAGTGTTCAATACATTAAACTTACAAATGCAGACAACCCTTGATTAAATACGGATTTTTCCGCCAAATAAGCGTTAACTGTGATTCACCTTTACATTAAATAAGGAAATTAAAATGAAAATTAAAGCAAGTTTAATAGCGCTATCTTTGTTGGCTTCTGTATCGTGTTTTGCTGCTGAGACCTACCAAGTATCTACGTCAGTATATGCAAATGGTGAATTAATTGCGTCACCTGTCATGGTGGTCGAAGCGGATAAAATGGCATCAATCACTATTGGTAATGACTTTAGCTATAACCTTACTGTTAAGCCGAACCGAGATGAAACTGTTGGTATTATTACTGCTGTTACCGTTGGCAATGACACAGTAACCCCGTCATTCACGGTCGCCTACGGCAAAGAAGCTACAATGGAAATTGGCTCTCAAAAACTGACGTTACTGGTTAGTAAATTTGGTAGCTAATAAGCCGCGTCTTTCGTGGCCTGAGGCCCCTAAGAAGCTCACAAGTTCGCGCGCATGAGCGGAGGGTTTGGCACCGCTAGTGTTTAAGCTATTTCCGCTACAAATGGAGTAGATATGATAAAAACCTTTGCACTCGCAACAATTATACTTCTAATTGCCACGTTGCCTGCCATGGCATCAGATAGATTTATAAAAAAATTAACACTTCCTTCTGGCCAAACAGTTGTAATTTCAGAGGGGGAATTCGAGACTAGATCCATAGGCAGTTTTAGTATTCGATTGTACCAAACTGCTCCTGCAGGTGATGAAACGACTTTTTTCATTAGTGGGCTTATCAATGCTCGAGATGGATTCGTAGAGAAGGCAACACTTAGTGATATAGATAGTGACAAGAAGCCAGAGGTCATTGTGGTCATTCGCTCTGTGGGGACTGGTCGCTACCTTTCTGCTTATGCATTCGAAATAATCAATGACCAGAGGATGAACTTAATCTCTCAAGTTGAGGGTCTTCAAGCTGAAGCAAACCCAATCTCGGCTCTAAAGAGGTTAAAGCCCAGAAATACCTAACAAATCACTTAACCGGGCGTGCTACGCTAACGCTTCGCGCACCAGTTAGTCAGGCGTTAACGTCTTATGCTGCCACCTAAAAAATTAAGCTTTAAAACGCAGTAAGCGCATATAAAATGCGCTTACTGGGAGTAATTTACTTTAAGCTAACTTTTAAAGTTAGTGCCTAAAGCTTGATACTAACGCGGGTATACCTGGCAGCATGCCTACCATGGCCATTACGCTGGTTAGTAGTACAAACATGACCAGTGGAATGATCCAGCGGCTCATGCGGGTGAGTTCTTTACTTCTTTCTTTACAGCCAATAAAGCCTAAGTTGTCTAGCAATATGGTGAGTGACCAACCAAATGCTGGGTTAACTAAGCTTGAAGCAAATACTACAATAGCAGCTGATTGGGTGGTTTTACCTACGCGGGTCATTTCCATGCCGGCTTCTAGTAGTGGAATAAATACCCCTACTATTAGCGCTACACATAGCACTGGTTGCCAAATTGCAAGGTCCATAGGGTAGCCCCATACGCCGGCAATAATACAAAATAGTGCGGTTAAAATAGCGCCTGCTGGTATTGGGCGTTTAGCAATGGCTGCTGGCACTATGTAAGTGCCCCACGATGATGCAAAGTTAGCGCCGCCCAGTAGCGAGCCAAAGGTTTGCCTAACTGATGCGCTAAGCATGGTGTCGTCTATGTTCATTTGTACTTTTTCGGTACGTTTTGGGTAGCTTATTTTTTGAAATACCTGGTGACCTAAAAAGTCCGGCGACCACATAGCAACAGCAAGCACTGCAAATGGCAGTACTACTACAAAGCTTTCTAGAGTAGGTAGGCCTAACATCCAGCCGGTGTCTTCGCCCCACCAGTACATAGGGTCCATGTTTGGTAGCCCCGGTGCAGTATGAAACTCAAACGGTGCGCCTAATGCAAAGGCTATTGCGCCGCCTAAAATACAGCTAAGTGGTACGGCTAACCAACGCTTTTTAAAATGCTCTAACATGGCATATAAAATTATAGTGGAAAAAATAACAATAAAGGCAATGTGGGTCATATCGATGGCTTCGGCCCATGCAAACAGCTTTTTAACTTGCGAGGTTATGCCTATAAACCCTAGGTAGAGTAAAAGCCCGCCACATACGCCTTTACTGGTTAGTTTAGCCAGTAGGGTTCCGCCTTTACTTATTGCCAAAATTAAACCAAAGGCTGCTATGAGCAAGCCAAATGCCATAGGGTGGCCCCCTGCTGCAACTACAATTGGAATTAACGGAATTAAAGGACCATGAGTACCGGCTAAGTTAGCGGTAGGTAAAATAAAGCCTGAAAACAAAATAATAAAAAAGGCGACGATAAGTAATTCGTAACGCACGTTTTCTAAAACAAAAGCGTCGCTTAAACCCAGTGGGCTTGCAAACGTTGCGGCAATAGCGGCAACCATAACCACTTTACCTATGGTGGCAGCCATTGCAGGAATAGCGTCTTCAAATTCGAATCTGTAGTCTCTAAAGGGTAAGTTTGGGCGCCAGCGTTTAGGCTGCATAATTTGCAGTTCGTGTTCTAGGTATTCGTCTCGGCTATTAAACTCAGAGCTAGGCTTGTGTAGATTTTTATAGCTATTGGTAGCGGTTTGAGTATCCGCTCCTGGTTTGGCATCAGATGAAATATCATCTTGCGGCGTGGTATTCATGGCTTCTCCTGCAACATAGTTGCTCACTCAAAATAAAAATACAGCTTTGTTTAAAGCAAATAAAAATTGAGGCGGCAGGATAAAGCAGCTAGCAACAGATTACGATTAGTCAAAGGTCTTGTATGAAACTATTTAGTAACATTTATATACCTATAGCTGAATGTAGTATTTGATGTTAAATGTGATTTTTATTGTTTTTAAACAGATGGTTAGCTTATTTTTATAAAGGTTAAAGTGCAATGCGTTGTTTTTTAGCACTTACAGCAATAATAAAAATTAAAATAATTTTATCTGCATTTATATTATGTTGTTTAAGAAAATAGGGCATTTAGCCATGCTTTAGCTGATAATTTAACTAAAGTTTGGTTATTGATACAAAAATAACGCAGCAAAATAATAACGTGTGGCTTTGCATCTCTCTATAATTAGTGGGCTATTGCATGCGAGCTTAATTGCTTTAACAAGGATAAAAAACAGTTTACTGTTTTTGTTAGCGTTCATCAGATAGAATCCGCCTTATGATTTTTACTTGTTAAGTATTTTCAAAACCGTAACGTTTAAATAGCGAGACCTTCTTATCCTTTTAGAAAATGATACAAAACCAATGAATGATATAACGATAGCAACCCACAACGGTACTTTTCATGCAGATGATGTTTTTAGTGTAGCTGCACTTAAGTATATTTATCCTTCTTTTAAACTTATACGCACCCGTGATATGGAGCTTATAAGCAAAGCCGATGTTGTGATTGATGTAGGTGGCGAGCATAACCCAGAGACAGGCCGTTTTGATCACCACCAACGTGGCGGTGCCGGGGCGCGTGAAAATGGTATTCCTTTTTCTTCATTTGGTTTAATTTGGCAAAAATATGGCCTTGAAATATGCCAAGGCAGCCAAGAAACAGCCAATGCAATTGACTCTGGTTTAGTCTCTACTATTGATGCAATTGACTGCGGCCATGTTGAAGGCGTTGCTAAAGGCATTAGCCTTAGCCAAACTATTTCAATGTTTAACCCAACGTGGCAAGAAGAGAGTAACTTTGATGCCTGTTTTGATGAAGCGGTTGAGTTTGCATCGCGCATTTTAACTCGCTTTATAGCTGCGGCTAACGGTGGCATTAATGCAAAAGCAATTGTTGCTAAAGCGATTGAAAATGCAGCTGATCCACGCGTAATTGTGTTAGAGCAATACACACCGTGGAAAAAAACCGTGCATGCGCTTTCTGATAAAGCATTATATATGGTTTATCCTTCGCACTCTGGCCAGTGGATTGTGCAAACTGTACCGGTTGAGCCAGGATCGTTTGAAGACCGCAAGTCACTCCCAAAACCGTGGGCTGGTTTATCTGATAAAGAATTTCAGGACGAAACTGGGCTTGAAGATGCTGTTTTTTGTCATAACGGTTTATTTATTGCTGGCGCAAAGTCGTTTGCAAGTGCGATGAAAATGGCAGCAATGGCGCTAGAAGCTTAGTAATATAGGGCTTTAAAAGTGCTAGACGCTAAAATTAATATTTACGCGCATAAAAAAACGCTAGCAAGTTAAGCTAGCGTTTTTAATTATGCCTAAAGCCTAAAGCTTTATTCTTTAACCGCTATGGCTATTTCTACTTCATCAGCACTTTTGTAATATTCGTAGTCGCTGCTGTAGGTACGAGTAAAACGACAGTCGTCTGAGCTAAAGTATTGCCAAATTTCGCCCCACAGGTCGATTACCGCATCGGGCATTTCACCTGTCCCGTTAAATACTAAATAACTCCCTGCCTCGGTAGTTACTTTTACTGACTTTTGATCTCCAATCGATAAGTCGTCGCAACAGGCTATTACATCAAATTCACCGGTTACATCGCTTTCATAGTTAGTGTAAACACCATACGTTTTTGTATTTTTTGTTAGCTGTTGTCCATGCTTTTCACCAAATTTTTGCCAAAGCTCCGTTATTTTTGCAGTGCCAGAGTTCATTTCATCGGCGTTACACGTTCTTACCTTTAAACCAGTTAAAGTTATACTTGGGAGTTGCTTTACTTGCATTATGACCTTCCTTACTTCAATCACTTAGCTTTAACGTAACTATAACGTAACAGAAAAACCATTATGGACTGTAACTATTTATAAGTCCTTTAAATTATTTAATTTGAACTCTGGTTAAGGGATTTATTATTGCAGCAATTATAAACTCTCTTTTATTGTGCTAATTACTGTATGCATACGTTTTGCTAATGGCCTGTTGCGATGGTGGCACACGTAAATATTTTCACTTATAGGGTTTGCCAAATAATGAGTTTGTATAAGTTTAGGCTTATTAAACGCACTTATTGCATGCGCAGGTAACACAGTAAAGCCCAGGCCTAAGCTTACCGGCTCCAGTATTAAACTAATTTGATTAGAAAAACCGGTGTGTTTTATTTGCTCTAAATGTTCAAACTGCGGGTAGTTTTCGCTCAACAAAAGTTGCGCATGGTGTTTAGCGTCGGGGTGAGCAATAAAGCCAAGTTCACATAAAGCTTGCCATGTTGGGGTTTTAATATGTGCAGGGGTAACTAATAGTAACGGCTCTGTACCTATTTTATGGCTGGTTACTTCGCTAAGTGTGGGTGCTTGGGTTAAAAAACCAATGTCGGCATTATAGTTAGCTACAGCCTGCTCAACACTTATATTTGGCGCAAAGCGGTAGTCAATATTCAGCCCTTGGTGCTTTGTTTGCAAAGCTAATAACTGGCTATAAAACTGCAATCCACAACTACCAGGCGACTGTATTTTTACTTTACCGCTGTAAGGCGAGTCGTCTTTTAATTGCTGCTCTAAAAACTGCCACTCTTTAAGTAATAAACTGCCTTGTTGATATAGATTTTGCCCATGCACAGTAAGCGAAAACTGTTTGCCGTGTCTTTCTAGCAAAGCACAGTTAACGTGCTGCTCTAATTTTTTAATGTGTTGGCTTACACCCGACTGGGTCATGTGGAGGCGATCGGCTGTTTGCGTAAAGTGGTTTACCTCAACCAAAGTACAAAACGTATTTAACCATATGGGATTTATCATTACAAAATGTACTCAAAATGATGATTAATGATTATTTTACTTAATTTAATTGGCTTCGTAAACTAAACGCATTAACCAGTAACAAGATAAGCAGGAACATTATTATGAGTCATACCTATCCACGTAGTTTTTCGCATATTGGTATTTCGGTACCAAACGTTGAAAAAGCAGTAGAGTTTTATACCCAAGTTATGGGTTGGTACACTATTATGGAGCCAACCGAAATACTCGAAGACAAAAGCCCAATAGGCGAAATGTGTACTGAAGTGTTTGGTGAAAAATGGGAGAAATTTAAAATAGCGCACTTATCTACAGGCGATCGTATTGGTGTAGAAATTTTTGAATTTAAAAACCAAGAAAACCCAAAAGATAACTTTGAATATTGGAAAACCGGTATTTTTCATTTTTGTGTGCAAGACCCAGATGTTGAAGGCCTAGCAGAGCGTATTGTAGCCGCCGGTGGTAAAAAACGTATGGCCGAGCCACGTTATTACTACCCAGGTGAAAAACCATACCGCATGATCTACATGGAAGACCCGTTTGGTAATATCCTAGAAATATACAGCCACAGCTACGAACTTATTTATAGCGCCGGTGCATACTAAGTTAGTGTGTAGCTAGTATTTAAATATATAAAGGCTGCAGTAAGCTACTGCAGCTTTTTTATTGCCTAAAATTAAGTAGGCACCCACACTTATTATCCGAATTTAGGGTATTTGAACAAAGCCATTCTTAGTTGAATAGTCACTGGTTTTTAAGATGGGTGTCTACTTAATTGGGTTTTAGTTGGTTGCCTTAGCTGCTTCATTTGGGGCAGTACTGTAAACGCCCTTTACAGTATAAAAATAAAGCATAGCCAGTTATTGAGCATCACGTTAATATGGACAAAAATAACACGATAAGAATTATAAAATGTTAAACAAAACCAATGCACTTATTTACTTTTTGGCCTTTAGTAGTGGCTTTAGTATTATGGGAATTGAGCTATTAGGTGGGCGTATTTTAGCGCCGTTTTTTGGTAGTAGCGTACATATTTGGGGCAGTATAATTACGGTATTTATGCTGAGCCTATCGTTTGGTTATTTACTTGGCGGTAAATTGTCAATTAAGCGCCCTAGCCTAGCCAAGTACGGGAGTATTTTTTTACTGGCAAGCATTATGGTGTTGCCCATTGCGTTATTTGCTAACCCGATAATGGAATTTATTTTTACTCACATTGAAGACAGCCGCTATGGCTCGTTACTCGCCTCTACGGCATTATTTTTTGTTCCTACTATTATATTGGGCATGATCTCCCCTTACTCGGTTCGGCTTTTAGTTACCGACAGCGAACACAGCGGCCAAGTTGCTGGCGGGTTATATTTTGTAAGTACCTTGGGCAGCGCACTAGGCACTATTATTACCTCATTTTATATGGTGCTCGCGTTTGACGTAAATGCCATAATAATTGGTTTTGCCTTAACTTTAGCGGTATTAGGCTTACTAGCCATACTGGTAAATAAACTATTTTTAGCGGAGCGTCGTTATGCATAAAAGCAATTTTTACATGGTTTTATATGTGCTGATGTTATTAAGCTTGTTGTTTTCACACTTAAGTGTGGCTAAAACAATACATAGCGAGCGCTCGCTTTATCGTAATATATTAGTGGAAGAAACCGGTAATTTACGCTGTTTAAAGTTTGATGAAAAATCTAGCCAAAGTAGTCAAAGTTGCATGTATATTAACGAGCCAAAAAAGTTAGTTTTTAATTACACTAAATTGGTGTTTTCAAGCTTGTTGCTAATAGAAAATCCTAAAAAAGTACTTATTATTGGTTTAGGCGGTGGCACTTTGTCTAACACCATTTCAGAGCTTTACCCTAAGGCAATAATCGAAAATATTGAAATAGATCCTGCGGTAATTAAAGTGGCCCGCGATTACTTTAATTTTAAAGAAAGTACTAAGGTAACGGCAAAAGTACAAGACGGTCGTATTTTTATAAAACGTGCGGCGCTTAAAAAACAGCAGTTTGATTGGATAATTTTAGATGCATTTAATGGCGACTACATTCCCGAACATTTACTAACTAAAGAGTTTTTTGAAGAGTTAAAAAGTGTGCTTGCGAGTGACGGCGTTATTGCGGCCAATACGTTTTCATCGAGCAAACTGTACGAGCACGAGTCGGCCACTTATAACGCTGTTTTTGGCGACTTTATTAACGTTAGCCGAAAAAACCACAGTAATCGTATTATTTTAGCCGGCAATAAAAGTACCCTTACCCAAGCGCATATAAATAAACGCGTAAGTGAGTTAACCCCTCTGCTATTGCCTTACGGTGTAAATATTAAAGCTATTAGCCAAATGCTGCACTTTACAAAAAATAATCACGATTGGCCTGAAAATACAAAAGTCCTTACCGATCAATACTCCCCTGCTAACCTACTCAACTTTTAGCCTAGGGCGTGTTTGGTATTTATGTGTGGTTACCGCCTTTTTATGGGAGTAACCACACTACACAGGCTCTGCCTTACCTAAAACCAAATATAACGCTGCAAATTAAATCTTAAAAGATCAACAACCCCTAGTGTTTTAGCGGCTAAACCTTTACTAAACCCTAGCTAAATATTTACTTAGCATGCTAACTAATGGTAAAGTGCTTAGCATGCTAAGTAGTTAGAGGTTGAAATGTCTAAACTGGTTCCTTTTCATGAAACACTCGATTTAACCTTGTGTGGCAGTATGGGTCGAGTGCATAGATTATGCCGAGAAGTTGTTACAGTTGCCGTTGAGCCGCTAGGCTTAACTCAATCGCGTTGGATTGCTTTGGTGCATATAAATATGCTTAAAGAAGGGGTAACTCAACAAGCGTTGGCGCATAGTTTAGGCATAGAAATGCCGTCGCTTACGCGTACCCTTAAGCAACTCGAAGAGCTTACTCTTATTACCCGTCAAGTTGATAAGCACGATAAGCGCAGTAAAAAAATTTATTTTACAGAGCAAGGCCGCAATATATTAAAGGCGGTAGAGGCACAGATCACTGATATTAAAAATCAGCTTTATAATGGACTAAACGATGAGCAGTTAGATGCAATGGCTCATGGTTTAATTAAAATGGAAGACAACGCAAAAAATTATATTAAATATCACAGTTCTAATAAGGTTAACAATGACACCTGATCAAAAATTTGCGCGCTATGTGAGGCTTTCACTCGTTGGATTCATTTTAGTGTTTTTATACTATGTTATAGCCGATATTTGGCTGCCAGTAACGCCACAAGCGCGTGTTTACCACCCAGTAGTACAAATCTCACCGCAAATAAGTGGCCGTGTTACTAAGGTGTTAGTTAGCAATAACCAACCGGTAAAGGCTGGCGATATATTGTTTGAGATAGATCAAAGTACTTACTTACTGGCTGTTGAACAAGCTAAACTAACCCTCGATGATGCCAAATTACAAAATAAACGCCTTGATACGAATGTTAAAGCGCTTGAGGCACAAATTAGTGCAGCTAAAGCAAAACAACATGAGCAAAGCTTATTAAAAAGTAGAGGCGAAAAGCTCTATAAGCAAAACTCTATATCGGAACAAGAGCTGGAGAGTATTCGGGCTAATTTTGCTGCAAGTAAATCAAACGTAGCGGCTTTTGAAGCGCAATTAGCCGAAGCTGTTTTAGCGCGTGGCACATCAGGGGAGGATAACTTAGCGCTGCGCCATGGAGCGAATCAGTTAGCGCAAGCTGAGCTTAACTTATCGTACACACAAGTACGTGCTTTAAGCGATGGTGTGGTTGCCAACTTGCAATTACTTGACGGTGCTTATGCTCTTAGTGGCCAACCTTTGTTAGCTATTGTGGCTAAAAAGGCTGATTTAGTAGCCGACTTTCGTGAAAAATCACTGCTTAATATGCACCCAGGTAGTTTAGCAAAAGTGGTTTTTGATAGCCGCCCCGGTGAAGTATACGACGCAAAAATTAGTACCTTTGAAGCGGGTGTAAGCGATGGCCAATTAAGTGCCAATGGCTTGCTAAGCACTACCGAAACCAGTAACCGTTGGGTACGCGACGCACAGCGCCAACGTATTCATTTGCAGTTATTAAAAAACGATCAAGCGCTAATTGCTAATATGCCTAGTGGCGCGCGTGCTACGGTGCAACTACTTCCTGAGTCAAAATTTGGACAATGGTTAGGCGCATCACAAATACGTTTTATTAGCTGGTTACATTATATTTATTAGTGGAGGCAAAATGAGTCAAAAAATTAGCCAGTCTCCACAACTTGACTCTAACGGCCTACGCCAAGCGCTGCGTATTGCCGGCGGATGCACGTTAGGGTTTGCTATTAGTAAATTAATGAACTGGCCAAATGGGATTTTTTTTACTGTTTACCCCATGTTGCTATTAGGTTTAGTGCCAACGTTAAATAAATCTGTGGTTAGGCAGTTTTTTGCCAGTGCCGCATTTAGCGCGCTTGTTGTGCTTATATTGCAGGGGTTATTTTCGCACTTGCCGGTACTTATGGTACTGATTGTATTTGCCTGCTTTTGTATTTTATTTTACCAAATGAGTAGCGGAAGTGGCTTTTTATTTGGTGCCTTAGGTGCGGTTAGTTTATCGATTCAATTACACTTTGCCAGCTATGTAACTGGTAGTAGCAGTATTTATCCGCTTATTTTAAGTAACGGTATAGCCATTATTTTAACTGTAGTAATTGCAGCATTGATGCATGGTTTATTTCCCGATGTTACTGCGCGCCCTGGGCGTGCAGTGCCAACAAAAGATAAAGCAAGTATTCGTCACGAAGTGCTGTTGTGCTCAAGCGTGGCTTCGTTATCGTTTATTGTTTTTCAGGCACTGGATTTACAAGACTCTATTTCGGCGCAGGCGGCATCTATTTTAATTTTATTTTCGTTATGTTGGAAAGCCGCAGGCATAGCCAGTTGGCAGCGTATAATTGGCACGCTTATAGGCTGTAATGCCGCACTTTTGTCGCAGCTATTTTTATACACCCATACCGACTTTTTACTGTTTCCTGTTATTGTGTTGTGGATTTTATCGTTTATATTTAGTCGTTTTCATATTTTAGGTGGGGGGCCGCCGGGCATTGGCTTTGGTGTTTTAACCACGTTTGGTATTTTATTTGGGCAGTCGTTAGCCCCGGGGCAAGACTTGATTTACAGTGCGCTGTATAGGTTTAGCTCTGTGACAGTGGCTGTTGTTATTAGCTTAAGTGCGGTATATGCGATGCATAGATTATTAAATAAATTTAATACTACACGCCATCATACCTACGATTAGCGTTAACATCGATGCTGATTTTGGGTTACAAGTGCTGAGCTTGCAGCCCACTTCCCTTTCTTCTTTAAAGCGCAGCGCCTCATCCCTTTTTTGTGAATAATTTACTTAATGGGCTATTACACAAAAAACAGACGCATATAAAATAGATATCAGAAAAAGAAGAAGTCTTATATCAAGAAAATATTCGGGCTTCGCCCGCGCGTCAGCAAGCTTAACGCCTTACTTTTAAAGCTTAATATTGCCGCGTAACGCTTTGGTTTGGCCGTGTTTGGTTTTTTTATCCATGCGTTTACGCTGCGAATTACGGCTCGGTTTAGTGGCTCTGCGGGCTTTATTTACTTTAGTTGCGCTAATAATTAGATCTTTTAAGCGTTTAAATGCATCTTCGCGATTAAGCTCTTGTGTGCGGTGGCTTTGCGCTTTTATTATTAATACGCCGTCTTTGGTTATGCGGCTGTCGTTTAGTGCAAGTAAACGTTCTTTATAAAAGTCGGGTAATTTAGAGCGGTTAATATCAAAACGAAGATGGATAGCGCTGGCTACTTTATTAACGTTTTGTCCACCGGCACCTTGCGAGCGAACTGCGGTTAATTCGACTTCCCATTCATCAATGGTCACGGTATTTGAAATAGTTAACATTAGACTCAGCTAGTTTTTATAAAAATCTAGTATACCATTTGTAATTAACTATACCCAAATCAAGGTAAGCAGCTATTAATTGGCGTAAATTTAACCCTTAACGGTTAAGTAGCCCTTTAGGTTGTAACCTAAAGGCGCGGGAGTATATACTCAGTTATCTTGTGTTTATTATAGTGTTTTATGTCTTTATCTACTTTTGCCCCAGTAACCACGATTGATGATCAAAAAAAGCTTTGTGTTTTATTAAGTTTACTTTTAAGTTCTTCATCTTACAGCTATCAAAATTCGCCTCAGCTGTTTTCTAAACTGCTATTTAATCATTTTATAAACGGGTATTCGTTTTCACTCGCCGAAGTAAAAAAAATTACCCGCGAGTTAGAAGAACAATCACTGGTTTGGGAGCAACCGTTTAGGCAAAATCATAAACTTTCTATTGATGCCATCGTATATGCAATTGTAAGTTTGTTAGAGTACTGCCCTGGCTTAATTAAAAGCTTTTTAACGCAAATAACCACCATATACCGCTTTAACGACAGTGCTTTAATGTTTATGTTTGAGCTATTTAATAGCATTGAGAAAAGTGAAGGCTCGCCGTTAGCGTCATCTGCAGAGCCTGAAATTGATCATCACTTTATTAATTTACTAGCACAATCAAAATACAGTAAGCAGCTGTGGTTAGCTTTACCCGCGCAGTGGCAACAAATATGTTTAGAGCATTTTATTCGCGGTGAATTTTTTAATCTAACTGCTGAGCATTCATGGCCATCAATAGTACAAAATACCGCAACCACTATTGAGCCAAGTAAGCGAATTTACCTAAACGAAAGCTTAGCTACGCTGCTGCAACAACCTGACTATAATGAATTACTCATTGATAAGTCGCACAGTAACTTAGTAATATTTAGTCAGGCTAATAGCCTTGCCATTGACGGCACTCATTTAGAATTATCGCTGCAACAATTTAAAACGGGGTTAACGCTTTATCGTAAAACCTTTGTTAAGGGTAGCTATCCGTGTGAAATAAGCGGTTTACTATATATGGTGTGTTTATATGCCAGTGGTACTGAAGCCGATTTAAAACAGCTAAAAACACATAAAAATTGGTATAACAAACAACTCGGCGAGCTCAGTAGCACAACGCAAGCCATTGAATTTTTGTTACTCGCACCCGAAAAAGTAATAAGTTTTGAGCAGCGCTTACTACACGATACGATTGCAAACCTACAGGCAAACCCAAATGCACTAGCGCCTCTTTTTTGCCTATTATTGGCTTTAATAAAGCACGGCAGCGAAGAGCAAATTAATGCCCTTAGAGATAACAGTAAACTGCTGAGCCAATTAATTCATTCAAGCCAACAGCATCAGCACTGGCTAGGTGAGCAGTGCACGCATTTAGCAAATTGGCTAACGCACGATACACCATTGCCAGATACCGGTTTATTACAGCATTTTAAACGCGTGCCACAATGGCAGCGTTGGTTAAATGAAGTAAGTAAAATAGATACTCCAACGCAAAATGAGCGCCTAGTTTGGCAGCTAGACCTTACCCATTTAGACCTGCCACTTATTCAAGCCAAAGTGCAAAAACACAACAGCAAAGGCGAATGGACTAAAGGCCGTAAAGTAAATATTTATGATCTTGACGATGCTCAATACCGACATTTACTTAGCCCAGCCGATCATAATTTAGTGCAAGTAATTAGTAATCATGCGGGCTTTGGTTACAGTGAAGTACAAGCAACCAGCGCGGTGTTGCAAGCGCTAATTAACTTCAAAGGGCTTGAAGACATTAAAGGTAATTTAGTTACGCTTAACAAAGGTGAGTTTATAATTGAAATTGGGCAAAATATTAACGACTGTTACCAATTAATTATACAGCCTAAAATTACCGACATAGACGGCGACTTTTTACTTACCCACAGCCACGCTAATAGTTACCAAGTATTTGTAGTAGACGACAAACAACACAAACTAAATAGCCTGCTTGCTCAGCAACCTAATAACTTAACAGAAGAAAAACTGCCACAACTTAATGCGGCATTAGAGGCCTTGTCGGAGGATCATTATATTAGCAGTAGCCGCAGCGAGTTTTCTGCGGTTAATAACGTGCGCCAAGGGCTTGTTGATTTAGCCGCAGTAATTAAGTTAACCCCAATGGGTATAGACGTTAACTTTTATACTATGCCATTTGGTGTTGACGGCCCATGGGTTGAGCCCGCAATAGGCGCAATAACCTTAGCCTATAGCGATAACGAGCAAGCCGATAACAGCGTTGTAAAACGTGATTTAAAAGCAGAAAAACGCGCTTTAAAAAACCTACTTAGTAATTTAGCTGGCGTATTTGCCGATCAAGAGCATCCGCAGTATAACAGCGCTCATCAGCAGTTTTATTTACCAGAAGATATTAGCCAAGCCATAATACAATTAGAAGCCGCGCAAAAAGACAACGCACTAGTATTAAGTTGGGATGAAAACGCCCAAGGTATGAAGGTTGCCAATAGTAAGCACCTTTCTCTTAATTTAAATGATGATAACGATTGGCTCAGTGTTAGTGGTAAATTATCGCTTCCCGATGGTCAAATTATTGCTTTACAAACACTACTTAAAGCCCCGCGTCGTGGCAGTATTATAGAATTTGACGAAAATAACTCGTTATTATTAGATCAGCGCCTAACTAACTTATTAAATCGTTTAGAGGGCATGCAAAGTAAAACTAAAAATGCCTCCGACGATCAACTTCGTATTGCTAATGCGCGCGCTCTTCCTTTGTATCACAGTGCTGCAGAACTGAGTGATGTTAGCTTTGGTGCAAACTGGCAACAGCGCTTAGCTAAATTTGAGCGCCCAAGTGAACCTGTATTGCCCGCGCATTTAGTTAATATATTACGCGACTACCAAGTGGTTGGCGTAAAATGGTTAATGCAACTGGCTAACTGGGGGTTAAATGCCTGCTTAGCCGATGATATGGGCTTAGGTAAAACGCTACAAACACTCAATGTATTACAAATGCGCAGTGCTTTAGGTGCCAGCTTAGTTATAGCGCCAAAATCGGTATGTCATAACTGGCAGGTAGAGGCCGCGCGATTTACCCCTACTCTTAATATTAAAACTATTGATAATGCAGCCGCAACTGATGAGGTGCTAGCCGGTGCTACCGCTAATGACCTAGTAATTGTTAGTTATGGCTTGTTACCTTTAATAGGGGATCAATTAGCTGCGTACGAATTTGCCAATATTGTACTAGACGAAGCACAAGCCATTAAAAATCCATTAAGCCTTCGCGCTAAAGCTGCTTTTGCACTTAATGGCCAGTTTAAAGTTGCGCTTTCGGGCACACCTATCGAAAATCATTTAGGTGAACTGTGGAGCCTATTTAACTTTTTAATGCCGGGTTTTTTACATTCATTAGCTGAGTTTAAAAAGCGCTTTGGTAATGCCGATAAAAACCAGCAGCAGGCTGATACGCTAAAAACATTAATTGCGCCGTTTATTTTACGCCGTAATAAAAAAACGGTACTGACCGAGTTACCCGATAAAACCGAAATAAACCTTACTTTTGCGCTCAGCGATAAAGAGCAAGCCCTTTACGAAGCCACTCGCTTAAACGCGCTTGAGCAAGCCAGCCAAGAAGACAGCCAATACATTACTATATTGGCGTCATTAACTAAATTGCGCCGCGCGTGTATTGCTCCGCAGTTATTAATTGAAAACAGTAAGTTACCTTCAAGCAAACTCGACACCGCCGAAGCAATAATTGAAGAATTACTTGAAAATGATCACCAAGCACTTATTTTTAGCCAGTTTGTTGATGTACTTAAATTAGTTGAACAGCGACTAAAAAAACGCGGTATAGCATATTGTTACCTTGATGGCAGCATGAGCAGCAATAAACGCAAGCAACAGGTTGATAAATTTCAGGCAGGTGAGGCGCCTTTATTTTTAATTAGTTTAAAAGCTGGCGGCACCGGGCTTAATTTAACTGCCGCCGACTATGTGCTGCACTTAGATCCTTGGTGGAACCCCGCGGTTGAGCAGCAAGCCTCCGACAGAGCGCACCGCTTAGGGCAAACACGCCCTGTAACCGTGTATCGTTTAATTGCGCAAAACACCATAGAAGAAAAAATACTGCAACTGCATGAGCACAAACAAGCCCTTGCCGACAAAGTGCTCAGCGGCAGCAGCAACACCGGGCAATTATCAAAAGATCAGTTATTGTCTTTGTTGCAAAATCAGTAAAAATAAAGCGTTTAGTACTAAGTGCGATTTAAAGTCGCACTTACAATAAACTTTAAACACAGCCATAGGTTTACTCGAAGTTGCTAAGCTTGCTGGCGCAATATTTTCAACGAAAATATAATTATTTAAATGTTTGCATTAGATACGCGCGGCAACAAGCTACTTGCCTACAATAATACCTCTGCTACGCGTTTTTTTAACTCTGGCAGTACCTCCTGTTCAAACCAAGGATTCTTTTTAAGCCAAATATTATTACGCGGGCTGGGGTGTGGTAGTACTAAATGGCTTGGCCAATAGTCACGCCACGATTTTACTAACTCAGTAAGCGGTAGCTTTTTAGTGTCGGGTAAATGATAAGCCTGAGCATACTTACCTAGCACAATAGTGAGCTGTAAATTAGGCAAGGCGGCTAAAAGCTGCGCACGCCAAGCTGGGGCACATTCTTTACGTGGTGGTAAATCGCCCGACTTGCCTTTACCCGGATAGCAAAACCCCATAGGTAAAATAGCAATGTTATTGGCATCATAAAACTGATCGTTAGTAAGCCCTAACCACTGCCTTAAGCGTTCACCGCTTTGATCGTTAAACGGTATACCGCTTTGGTGCACTTTTATACCGGGCGCTTGGCCTGCAATTAATATTCGGGCGTTAGGGTTAAATTGTATAACGGGGCGTGCTCCTAACGGTAATTGCGGCTCGCAGATCACGCATTTACTAACTTGAGCTACTAATTCATTCAATTCTATCTTGTTTGACTGTTTTTCACTCAAATCTAGGCCTCTATTCGTTATTTGTGGTATTGAGTTGGTAAAAAATCGGTTTATTTTAGCGTGCCTAACTACTAGTTAGTATAATAGTGATCTATTACTGGTTATGCACTTAACCTGTTATATAACCTAGTGTTTTTCAGCCCATACTGCAAACTCATTACCGCTTGGCTCGGTAAAATGAAACCTACAACCGCCAGGGAATTCAAAAATAGGCTTAATTACTTTACCGCCGTATAAGGTTACTTTTCTTTGTGTTGCATGAATATCGCTGCTGTAAAAAACCAATAGCGCCCCACCCTCTTCAGTACTCGATTTTAACGGCGATTGGTAAAACCCACCATTAAGCTCTTGCCCGCTAAATGCCGTGTAGTCAGGGCCGTAGTCGGTAAATTGCCAATTAAAAACTTGGCTAAAAAACGCT
Organism: Pseudoalteromonas sp. MIP2626; assembly: GCF_013414205.1. Lineage (NCBI taxonomy): Bacteria > Pseudomonadati > Pseudomonadota > Gammaproteobacteria > Alteromonadales > Pseudoalteromonadaceae > Pseudoalteromonas > Pseudoalteromonas sp. MIP2626. Next base: position 5,158 of record NZ_JAATTW010000039.1, on the reverse strand, counting down.
TTAGTTGCGGTTAAATTAGCGGCTGGAAACTCTACATAGTTTAGCTTTTCGTGATTATTCATCATTATTCTACTTACTATTTTTAAAGGGTAAATTAACCATAAACCTAAGTTAACTACCAAGCAAGGCGCTTAAGCGTATTTGGGAGCAATATTATACTAAGTTAAAGTTAATTTACGCATGCAAATAGGAATCACTATCTTTTGCATTCATAAACTATATAATAGCACTTTTATTTTTCGCCATATTTAAGGGATTGACTCATTATGCAGGCTTCATCACTTAGTTTAGGGTCAACTAAGCTGCTTTTATTAAAGCCGCTTTTGATATTTCAGCACATAAGCCATTTTAGTTATGCTTTTAAAGTGTGTTTACGCTTTTTAATTGCCATTGTCGGTGGCTACTTTTTTACTGCGGTGAGCTGTTCGCTACTGAGCGCTATTTTGCCACTAAATAAAGCGGATGCAGTTTTGATGAGCGTGTCGTTAAGTATTTTAATTTATACGCTGGTATTTATTTACGCTTTTTATGTTAAGTCATTAAAAACAGTATGGATCAGTATTTTACTAGCTACTGCAGCACAATTAAGTTTATTAGCACTAATAAAGGGTTGGGTATGAAGGATAGTTTTTTTCGTTCAATGACCTGGTTACATACCTGGGTTGGGTTATTAGTGTGTTGGTTACTTTATTTGATCTTTTTTTCTGGTACGTTGAGCTTTTTTAGAGACGAAATGAGTTTATGGAATCAGCCCGAAATTCATAATATTCAAGCACAAACTGATCGTATAAGTGCCCAAAAACAGCAAATAATTACAGGTTTTGATTACCTAAACGCTCAAGCAAGCAATGCTCCAAATTGGCGTATAACACTTCCTGAACAACGCGTACCTTACTTAACCTACGGCTTTGCAAAACCTAAAGAGCCGGGCCAGCGTAGAAGTAAATTTGAAGACACGCAATTAGATCCAAATACTATGCAGCCGCTTGCATCTTTTAGAGAAACCAAAGGCGGTAACTTTTTTTATCGCCTGCATTTTGATTTACATTACATAGATGTTATTACAGCGCGCTGGATTGTGTGTTTTGCAAGTTTATTTATGCTGATTGCCATTGTGTCGGGGGTGGTGATCCACAAGCGTATTTTTAAAGATATGTTTACCTTTAGGCGCAATAAAGGCAGCCGTACATGGCTCGACGCTCATAATATAAGCTCAGTATTAGCCCTGCCCTTTCATTTAATGATTACCTACACTGGGTTAATTACCTTAATCTTTATGCTGTTTCCTTACCCGGCAGAAACTAGTTACGACAAAGGTATGCGAGACTTTTTTAATGATGTTACCCCGCGTAATAATGTAACTGACAAAGCGCAGGGTGCAGCGCCTATGGTAAAAGTAAATAGCATTTTAGATCAACTTTATACTAAGTGGCCAAATGCTGATATTCGCCGTGTACAGGTAAGTAATCCTAATATGGCAGCATCAACTATCACTGTACTAGTTAGCCCACAAAAAGCATTTCGTGACCAAACGCCGCGGTTAATATTTAGTGGCGCCACAGGGGAGTTAGTAGCCCAAACCGATGAAGAACTAAGTGCAGGCAAAGCGCTTTATGAATCGTTAAACTCAATGCATACCGGGCGCTTAGCCGAACCATTACTTCGTTGGCTCTACTTTTTAGGAGGTATTGCGGGTTGTGTAATGATTGCCTCTGGCTGCATTATGTGGGCAAAACGTTTACGTGAGCGAATGAAAAAAAATGCTCACCCATCGTTTGGCTTAAAATTAGTAGAAGGATTAAACCTAACTACTTTAATGGGGCTTCCATTAGCTACCTGTGCGTTTTTTATTGCTAATAGAGTACTTAGCCTACAAGTTGCCGGGCGTGCTGATAAAGAAGTGTTGGCGTTCTTTTTAACCTGGCTTGTGGTGGCTATTGTAGCGCTTATAAAGCGTGATAGAGTGCAATGGCGAGTTATGGCGGCAATAAATGGTTTAGCCTGTTTAGCAGTGCCTGTAATTAATGCGCTAACAACTAACGGTAATATAGTTAGTTATTTAATAAATAAACAGTGGGCGTTATTCACCTTTGATGCGCTGTTTATACTCTCAGGCATATTGTTTTTTATACAAACCGAAAAATTACGTACTGCCAAGCCAACTACAAAAGCGATAAAAAAAAATACTAGTTCTGACTTAAAAGGACAAAAAGCATGATGGAGTTATTACAATTTAGCCTCTGTTTGCTGGCTTTTAACGCGTTTGCGTTGGCTAAATTTAATCATTTTAAAGATGTTTTTAAAAAACGGCCGACTAATTTGCAAAGAAAATACCTCCTAGTTACCGCTTGGATCAGTATTTTACTAAGTCTGCTCCTTTGTGTGAATGATCAAAGCGGGTATGGTGCGTTGCTTTTTTGTGGTTATATGTCGCTAAGTACTTTAATTATAATGGTTTTTTATAATTTTATAACTCAGCTTGTTAAAGTTTTTAGTGTGTTAAATTTGGTTGTAACAGCCTTAACTACTCTACTTTTAGTATTAAACTAGGCTAAGTTAGTAAAATACTGATCTGCTAATGTAGTTTTAAATAAGTAGTAAATAACTAAAATGGGAAGCTCATTGCTTGCCATTTTAGTTATTGCGAGCATTAAGTTTAAATAGTTATTACAATTGCTCTAGCGGTAAATATTTACTGTAAACCCCCTTTACATTTATTTTTGCTTAACCCAAATAATTTGCTCAGTTGCAAAGCCTAAGTCTTTAACTGTTTTTAAAAAGTGCTCTTTTAACTCATCGCCTACCTGTGGCGTACGTGATAAAAACCATAAGTAATCTTTGTTATAACTCGTTATAAATGCATATTGGTAATCAGCTTGCTCAAGTTCAAAAATAACGTAAGCCCCATAAAATGGACCAAAAAACGATACTTTAAAATGTCCTATGTCAGAATCCCCCACAAATTTTGCAAGGCCTTGAGCATTCTTCCATTGTTGTTCTTTAGTAATATAGCCCTTATTAATTACCTTTACAGTGCCATCGTCATTAATAGTATAGTTAGCAGTAACCTGCTCCATACCCTCTTCGAACGAATTATTTAGCCGTGCTATTTCGTACCATTTACCTTGATATTTTTGTAAGTCAAAGTTTTTAACCGCAGTGATCCCTTCTGGCGGACTAGTACATGCACTGAGTGAAAATAGTGTAATGGTGAGTAAAAAATATTTTATTTTGTTCATTTAAGCTCCTTTTTGAGTGGTTATTAATATTACGTAATAGCTATAATAAAGTTTGCTAGCCGATTAAAAAAAATTGCTATAGGATCAATTAAATACTAGAGCAATTTAAAGATTTAATCATGAAAATTTGGGTAGATGCAGACGCGTGTCCAGTGGTTATCAAAGAAATACTTTTTAGGGCCGCTGAGCGCACACAAACCGAAACCATATTAGTGGCTAATCATGCCATGCGTATCCCGCCATCAAAATATATTAGCCGCCTACAAGTGTCTTCGGGTTTTGATGTTGCTGATGACGAAATAGTAAAACGTATTGCTAAAGGTGACTTAGTGATCACCGGCGATATTCCACTGGCCAGTGAAGTAATAGACAACGGCGGGCAAGCACTCAATCCGCGTGGCGAGCTTTATACTACTGAGAATATTCGCTCAATACTTAATGTACGCGACTTTATGGATACCATGCGCTCGAGCGGCGTAGAAATGAGTGGCGGGCCGCCGCCGCTTAGCCAAACTGATCGCCAAAACTTTGCTAATAATCTCGATCGTATTTTAGCGCAAAATAAGGCAGGCTAATTTGAGCAAGCAGTTAATTGGTTTAGGTGACGAGCAATTTAACGTGGCGGTGTATGTAGCAAAGGCCCCGCCAATGCCCTACTTCGAAACGCTCAACAGCCTAGAGCCCGTTATTAATGAGCAAATAAATACTATAAACCAACATTGCGGTAATGGTTGGCGTAAAGTATTTAACGTATACGCTAAAGTATTGTTTGCTCTACCAAGCGAGCATTACTCATTTGCAAAACAAGCGCCTACTTGGCAGCAATATCGCGATGAATTTTTACTTCAAAAAAACAGTAAAACCGCCCTACTGTTTAGCGCGCCTAATCTAACTATTACTTCTGCAGATAAAGCTTCTAGCAATAAAAACCAACTGCACATAATTGCAGGGCGTACCCACGCTAAAAATTTACTCCAACACGGTAAATTACAAACGCAGTTTGATTGGCTCGATGACGAGTTTGCAATAGATGCTAATAATAATATTATTGTGTGCCCGTATTTCGACTACAGACAACTAAGTAATATAAAAATAGCGAGGCTTAGCGAGCTAGTCGCGCAGCTAAAAGTCACTAAATAACACATTGTAAGGAACGACCATGGCCGGAATTTTAGCTATAAACGAATTATTAAAATCAATGCAGCCTGTGCTTAAACAAGATGAGTATATATTTTGCTGTTTAGCAGGCTCACTTGCCGATTATGTTCATTTAAACCCACTGGCCACTTACGTTGAAGAAGAAGGGCTAACCCTTATTTTGAAAGCTGAAACTGCCGATAAAGCAGGAATTACTTACGAGGGAAAATATAGTTTAATTACTCTTAACGTACATTCCAGCCTTGAGGCTGTAGGCTTAACAGCGGCAGTATCTGCCAAACTGACAGAGCATGGCATTAGCGCTAATGTGGTAGCTGCGTTTTATCACGACCATATTTTTGTACAAGCAGATAAAGCCCACGCAGCGTTAAATGCGCTGAAAGAGATTGGTTAGACTAGCTTGGCTTTAAATGTTAAATGAGAGCTATTTTAAGTTGATATACAATGATCTGAGTGATGGTGGCATTCGTTCTTCGGGTGGCGCTTCGCTTAACTGACCTGCGTTTTGTAACTTTCTTATGTTAAAGCTTTTAAAAGCGACGCTAACAAATTCTTTAAGATGACACCCATCCTAATATTTGTAATATCAGCATGATTAACTAAGCTCTGGCTAGAATTCTTTAAACAGACACCCATCCTAATATTTGTAATATCAGTGTAATTAACTATGCTCTTTTTAGTGCAATAATTAAGCAGGGTGTCACATGGCTATCGCAAGAAAGCGTCAGGTAAGTTTGGTCGATACAAAATACTACCACTGT